>JBAUXQ010000130.1:0-7749 GCA_049584355.1 Roseiarcus sp.
AAGCGGGGCTGCGGGGATGGCCCAAAAAATCGGTCGTGGGCATCAAGGAAGAACTGCCAGTCCCGATCGCTGGATTGGTTGTCCCCGTTCCCTTCAGCTCGAGATTGTATTGAGCCGTGCCGGTGTCGAACGTGACAAAGAGATTCGGCGCAGCGTAGGTCGTTTGCACGAGACTTAAATTGTGATCCTGTTCGACGGATGAGTTGACGGTATGGCTGCAATAGCTTTCGGTGATCGGACAATTCCCGCTTGCCGCCGCTGTCGCGGCGATGAGCGGGGCAATGTTATTGCGGACGACGACGTTGCTGGTGGTCCCCCCCTCATGGGTTGTGCCTCCGGCGGTGATCCACGTTATCCCGGTATACATCCAATAAGTCTGAGATTGAGACACGCCGTTAATTGGAATATTCATCACAGAATTATTGATAATATCGAGCCCGTTGACTCCGGCTATCGAAATTCCCGTAATGCTGCTTGTAAGAACGATGTTGTTTGTAATGGACACGTTGTCCCAAAAGCCGTCGAAGATATCGATACCCTGCAGCGCGACCGCAAAAGGAAGACTTGCAACAGTTTGGCTCTGAATATAGTTGCTGTCTATAACGACGTTTTTGTTGGTGATGCCGAGCTTGTCATCCCAGTTCCAACCCTGTATTCCGTCATTATGAATGCACTGTGAATCACAAAGATCTAATCCATTTGTGATGACGTTGCCATGAATGATGATATTAGTCACCGAATGGTCAATGCCGTCCCCGGCGAAATGATCAATCGTGTTATCAGCGACCATATAGTTTTGCCCGTCCGTCCCCACCTGATCGCCTCCAACGCCGAGTCCGTTAAAAACGTTCTGAATTTTGTTATTGTTCAGGGCGACGCAATAGTCTTGGGAGGCGCTGACGCCATCACTAGGCGCAAGGGAGGGGTTGAGGACCGTTCCCATCGATTTCCATGGGAAGGCGCCAGAAGTCGATTCGACGGTGTTGTTTTCAAAAACTATGTTATTGCTCGAAGCCAAGTTGACTAGAATTCCATTGGGGGATTGCGATCGAAAACCATTCCCGTTGATAGTGATCCCAGAAAATACCACGTGACTCGCGGAATTGACCGAAAGGGACGAGAATACCGGTGTCTGTCCCCAACCCGCTTCGATCGTAAGAAATTCCGAATATTTTCGGTTAGAAATACTGACCGCTCCATAGTTGCTCGAGTCCAGATAAATAACATCGCCTGCCGCCGCGACGCCAAGAATTGAGTTTAAAGTCGAGGGCGTCGCCGTGAATTCCTTCACGAAGCTGGAGGAGGGGAGGGCACAGCCCGGGTACGTGCCCGCTGCTTTGGCTGAGGTCCCCAATGTAGCAAACAGCGTAAAAAGCAAAATAATAATAAAGTGTAACGGATATTTCATTGTACCTCTCGTAAAAGTCTTTCTTAGGTGTGTACAATTGTTAAAGTGATCTTATCGCTATCTCGATTATGTTTTCAATGGCGAACTTTCATATTCGTAGGCGCCGGGTCCGACACCATATCGATCGCGGCCAAAACGAATCCGGCCGAGGGGTTCGTGGGCGCTCTGTCCGTCACTGGCTCGCCGTCTCCCGAGCCTTCGACCTGGGCGATGATGCTCCTCGGCTTTGCGGGCTTGGCTTTGTGGGCTATCGCCGACGCCAGAAACTCGCGGGCGCAGCGAGTGTCTGGCAGCGGGGCCGGTGTACCTTACAAAAAGGCCCCGCGCCCAAGAGGATAAGCGCGGGGCAGATTGGGGCGCTTGTTCGAGATTTTACGCGCCATCAATAGCCAAACACGACCGGCGCCGGGTTGTTCCCGTCAATGTAAACGGCCGACGCGAGGCCCCGCCCGGGTCCCGACGGCCTGATTAGGATCTGGCTCGACCGCCTGGCGAAGGCGAGCCCGCACAGCGCTATTTTGCTGTATAAGGTCGCGACATGAACCAAAGAATGACCGCCCTGGAACGAGCGTTTCAGTTGGCGAGATCCGGGCAGGTCTCGACCGTGTCCGAAATCAAGGTGTCGCTTAGCCGCGACGGATACTCCGCGAATCAGCTCGACGGTCCGTCTTTGAGACGCCAGCTTACCGGTCTAATCAGAGCCCGGCGGCTTGACGATATCAAGGCCCACCGGTCCTGAGGGGTTTGAGGCGACAAGCAGCCCGGGCCTGACCGAACCTCAGGCTTCTCGGCGGCCGCGGGGTGCGTGAAGACGAAGCGGGCGCGATCCCAAATCTCAAAGCCATCGAACGGGCCTTTGCGCTTCGAAGACAGCGGGTCATGCTCGGCTCGAACTGGTTTTCACCAGCCGCAGAATGACATCGCTGTAGCTCTCGCCCTTGGCTCGCATCTGGGCAAGCTGGCCCACGAATTTGCGATCGAGCCAGAGACGAATCAGGCCATCCGCGCCTTTGGGCGGCGCGAGGTCTGTCTCGGGCAACCTTGGTTTGATCGCGTCGTAGGCTTCCGGCGTGATTGTGATTGCGATCATCGCTATAAACGGACCGTCGGGCGCCCCGTTCCGGTGATGCGGCGACCGCCCGGAAATCCACTCAAACGAGGACGGGCGCTCGGTCCTGCCGCTCGCCGCTCGAGATGATCCTCAGCGCGTCCTCGGGCAGGGGCCGCTGCAGTTCGGGGGCCTTGGGCGCATCAGCCGCGAGCCAACGATCGACCTCCGCCGGCGTCGTCAGAATGACCGGCATTGCCTTGGGATGGACTGGATTGGGCGCTTCTGGCGCGTTAGTTGGTCAGGTTGACTGTCTTGTCCGCGCAGATATCGACATTGGACACATCCGCCGACTGGCCGTCGGCGTATTTCCCGCGCAGATCCACGTGACAATTCTTGCCCTGCGGTACTTTAGCCGACGTCCATTGGCCGGCTTTGAGCGCGCCTAGCACTTTCTTCCAGTTTGCCGAGCCGCTCTCGGCCGCCTGCAGCTCGACGAGATCGGCCATGCGCCAGTTTATCACCTTCACGATGACTGTGCCGCCCGCCGGCGTCGTGGGCTTGGACTTCATGGGCGCGGCTGCGGGCGGCGCCGACTCCGACTGTGCGAGGGCCGGCGCCGAGACATCGCCCAACAGCGGCGCCGCGATCGTGACGGCCAAGATGATCCGCCTCCTCATGAATCTCCTCCCGGCGCACGCGCGAGCCGATGAGCTGCGTGCGTGAGCATGGCGGCCAACGATGGCGAAAGAAAAGCCGGAGGTTCAGGGACGCAATCCTGGACTGCCCGCTCCCGGTCCCAAGCGCGCCCCCACAAAAAAGCCCCGCGCGAGCCGGAGAGGCTAGTGGCGCGGGGCAGATTGGCGCGCTTGGGCGGGGAGGGCGGCGCGCCACCAGACCATCAAACACGACCAGCGCCATATTGTTCCCGGACTCTGGGACTGGCAAAGGCGCAGTTTTAGCGGCGAGGCGGACCTTGACGCGGCGCTCTCTGTGGCGCCCTTATCCTCTCTCCCGCAAATTGCAGGTCTCGTCGCGACCGATCAGGGAAAGTGGAGATGATCCAATGAGCCGATTTTCGTCGGCGTGTGGTGTCTTCTTCGGGGCGGCGGCCCTTCTCGTGTCGGCTGGGGCCGCGCACGCGCTCTGCTCAATCCCGGAAGCGACCTATCAAGGCGGCGCCTATGGCGCCTACGCAGTGACGGGCGGACCCTGCTCTATTCCTTTCGATCAGAACGGCGGGACAGGGTCCACGACGGCTGCGGCGTCCAGTTCATTCGCCGGCCCCAGCGGCTCGCTTTCGTTGTCCTCGACGGCCGATCTCGCCACGGGCGTCCTGACCGCCTATTCGCAAGGCGACAGCGCGTCGTCGTCAATATGGGATACGTTTACCTACACGGGACTGCCAGCCGGCGGGGCGACGATCACGGCGACCCTCAGTCTGTCCGGAACATTGACCGAGTCGTCCGACGGCTTCGCCATGCTTGAGGAAGGATCCCAGACCGATCTCAATGACGTGAAAACCGCCTTCTTCAACAACGCGACCGGCGAACTCATACCCGCGTTGATCTCGCTGAGTTTCATTGCCGTCAATGGCGCGCCTGTCATCGTATTCACCGAAATCGAAGGCGTCGGAGACAAAAGCGGCGGGGTCGCCAATCTCGGAGACCCGCCGACTCTCAGCCTCGATTTGCCGCGGGGCGCGAGCGTCACCACGGCTTCGGGCGTCTTCGACAATTTCGTGTCCGCGACCGTCCCGGAGCCTTCAACCTGGGCGATGGTGCTCGTTGGGTTCGCGGCCTTGGGCTTCGCCGGCTATCGGAGGACCCGCAAGCCCCTCTCGATCGCGGTCTGATCGCCGGAACTTCACGCTCGCGCTACTCCGCGACTGGGGAAGGCGAAATCATCGCACGCGCGGCCGATCGCCCTTGATCTCGGGAATGAACCTCGCGCCCATCCACGTCGGCATGCCCGTGGCGTCGGCGCTACGCGGCCGGCCACGCTCAATGCGGCCGCAGGCGCGGCGAGAATGCAGATGAGAGGAAGGCGGAAAAGGCGTCGAACGTATTCGTAGTGGCGAACGGGTCAACAAGACGCGGTGTCGGCGCAAACACAGGGGCTTGCAACGACACGGCGGAAGTCCTGCCGGTACGCTCGTCCTGCTCGATCTCAAAGACGACCCTTTGACCCTCCTTTAGGCCGCTCATACCGGCGCTCTCAACGGCGGAGATGTGAACAAAGACATTAGGTCTCCCGTCGTCCGGGTGAATGAATCCATATCCTTTTTCAAGGCTGAACCACTTCACGGTTCCGATGTTCATGATCTGTCCCTCGGACAAGAACGGTTGCGCCAGCAATCCGCCGATCATACAAACCGCCAGCGGGACGGATAGTTCCCGGAAGCGCGGGATTTTTTTGCGGCGACATGGTAGCGGCTTAACCGGAGAAGTCTACGAGGCGATCAAGGCGACCTCAGGGCGCCGATGCGCAGCCGTCGCAGATTGACGAACCGGGCGGGTTTGGTTACCGCGACGGCTGCAAACAGCGGCGCAGGCGCGGCTTGCAGCCGTCCCGGAGCGCCGACAGGTCATTAGATCTGCCGACAGGTCATTAGGTCTGCCGACAGGTCATTAGGTCTACGGCGCGCCAGGGCCGATCATGGGGTTGTCTTTGGCATCGATTCGCCGCCGGTTGTTGACCGCGAATCGAGGTCGGCGAGCGGGCTTGGCGCATAATGGAAGTCAGGCGCCGACTTCAACTCCGCCAAGGTCACGCCGAGGATAGCCTTATCGGGATAGCCCTGGCTCGCTTCGGTAGCGGCCGGGTCCGTCTCTTTCATTGGCGGCGGCCCGGCGGACTGCCCTGCGGCTGGAGCGTTTACCGGCGGCGGCTCCGTCGCCGGGACTTTGCGGGGCTCTGTCCGCCATTGGATCGCCGCGAACGGGACCGCGACATCCTTTGTTCCGAACCCAAGGAATCCGCCGATGCCGATGACGATGGTTTGTGCCGCGCCGTTATGGTCAATCAGCAGGTCCTTGATCTTTCCGATTTGTTTGTCGTCCGGGCCGTAGACCGCGACGCCGACAAGTTTCGGCGCCCGCCACTGCGTGATCGCCTGCGTCGTGACGAACGTGACGTCGCCTGGTGTTTGAGGGCTGGCCTCCGCGACTTGGCCTTGGGCCTGCCCGGCCGGCGCAGCGTCGTGATTGGACGCCTGGCTGATTTGGATTTGGGTAGGCTGGCTCGACGAAGAGAGTGGGTTGTCTCTATCGCCGATAGCCTGAGCAAACGCGCCAGACCCTATGAGCGCCGTGCTCAATACGGTGGAATAAGCGAGCGCCTTAAGCATCTACGCCTCCTCTGAAACGAGCGCAGGCGTCAGGAGTTGAATAGAGACGCCTGCGAGCCCGGCCCGCGCGTCCGCGCCAGTCGAGCCACAATCGGTCAATCGCGGATGGTTACATTTCGCCGTCCGCGTGGCCTCGTTCGGCTCCCGACCTCGCTTTTGTGCGTCAGATCCTGAGCCGCCACCAAAACCTTTGGAAAAAAGAAATGTTCCACCAGACGCACGCAATCTCGAGCCTAAATTTTCGGCGCGAACTGATTCCCATTCCACTGGCCGGGGCTCACTAGGGAATCGTCGAGGCGCACGCCGCTCGCCTGCTCGATCGTTTGTTGAGGCGGCTCACTCTAATGCATTCGGCTTGCGGTCGCGTTGCGATTGACCCGACGGTCGTAGCCGCCTTACCCTTGGCCGCCTAAGCAAGCGCAGCCGGGGTGTCTCAAAGCCGCGCCGCGCTAGATACGCGAGCCCGAAGGAGGGTCGGTATCACTCGCAGGCAATACGCTGTCCATACGGTCCGCGACGAGCCAGTCAGACTCCGGGACCAGCTGGACCACATAGCTGCGGAGGGAGGCAGAGTCGTCAGCGTCATCTGGCAACCGGCCCGGCAGGTGACGCTTGAGCCCGGGCTGCCGCCATACGAAGTCGCATCAGGCTACGTCGTTGTTTCTGAACATGAGTTGTCTGATGAGGCAGCGGGCCACTGAGAGCCGCTTTGCTCGGAACACACTGAGATGGACTGCCTCCGGCACGTCCAGAGGCGGAAGCTCATGGCGTGACCTCCCGTGCGACCCTACGCGGCGCGCAGCGCGCGATACATGCTGGCTACGGTCCCAGTGAGCACTGCCTAAACCGGCCGCTGCTCCGTCACTGGGACCGACGTTCGTCGACTGGCGCCGTTCTTGCCCCGGCCATGGGACGATCAGGGATGTTCGGGGCGAAGGCATGGGTGATATCGTATTTCGAGGACGTGAACCGTTCGACCTGATCGTTCGGCGACTCCCGTCGGCCATCGCAGAGAACAAAATCGTGGTTGCGACTCTGCCGGTATTTGCATCCGGCTTTCCCGGCAATTCCACTGAAATTCGGCTCTTGTTAGCTCCCCATCAGGCCGAAGATTTGGCAAGGCAGCTTCTTCTTGAGGCGAAAAAGGCGAGAGAGAACCCGCTTTGATCGCCGGGCGACCACCTCGGACGCCAGCCCGCGCGGCGTTTTGCGCGCTCGCGCAGACGATGGCGCAACACTCATCGCTCGCCGCTCGAGGGCATCGTCGGCCAATCGCCGCCCCTGGCGCCGCGGCCGGCCGTCGAGGAGCTCGACCAGGCCGGTAATGGTGCGCCCGCTGGTTCCGCTGAATATACGCCGTTAGCCGTTGCGCCTCGACGATCAGCGCATTTTCGGCGCGCAGGGCGGCCTCAAGTTGCGCGACGGGGTCAGTCATGACGAGTGATCCGGATTTACGGTTGCCGCGGGCCTCGCGCGATTGCGCCAGCGCCCGGCGCCGGCGGGCGCCGCATGATCACAAAGCCGTCGCGTTCCAGGCGCGCGATGAGGCGTTCCGCGACGATCGACGCCATCAACTCGGCCGACTGCGTTTTCGCCAGACGGCCGTCGCTCGTCAGAGCGAAGGCGATGCTCGCGCGGAGGTCCTCGGCGCGGGCAGGCGTCAGGTCGTCGTCGGGCTCCGGCATCCGCCGACGATAGCCGGCGAAAGCGAACAGAGCAAGAACAACGCGGCTTTCGTTCTGCGACCGCATAATCGGCGCGCCGCAGCCGCCGGGATTTCCGCGCGCAGGTTTGTCGACCCGAGAAGTCAGCGGGTCAGTTGTCAGCGCGCGAGGGCGAGAGGATCGCGCAGAACCGATCCGGCTATGGGCGCGTGCACTGACGGCGCTTTGTCCGGGCGAGTGATCGGCGGTGCGGAAATTGATAAGTTGGCCATCGCCAGAA
>JBAUXQ010000131.1:0-1922 GCA_049584355.1 Roseiarcus sp.
ACGCTTCTACAAGGCTACGCGATTGGGCGCGACCGCAAAGCGCGCACAAAGCCGCCGGACGTTCGCGCGCGCGGGCGCGGGCGCCCGTCGAAAGATAATTCTTGATCCGTGGGCGCCGTCCAGACATGACAGCGCGGGCGAGAGACTTCATGGCTGAAGCGATTTCCAAGAACGACGCCGTCGTGGTTGCGCAGCCGGTATCGGCGCCGCTGACCCGCGCGGCTATCTTCCTGGTCGTGACCATAAACCCCGGCGCGGACGATCGCGCCAGCGTGCGGGCGTTCTGCGCCGATTTTGCAGGCCTGGTTCGCGCGGTTGAATTTCGCGATCTCGAAGCCGGGCTCTCCTGCGTGATGGGAATCGGGTCGGACGCCTGGGACCGGCTGTTCGGCAGCCCGCGCCCGGCCGAGCTTCACCCCTTCCGAGAGTTCCGGGCCGGATCGCGCCACGCGGTTGCGACCCCGGGGGACCTGTTGTTCCATATCCGCGCCAAGCGGATGGACCTGTGCTTCGAGATCGCGGCGCAAATCATGGGCCGGCTCGGCGATGCGGTCACCGCGGTCGACGAGGTGCATGGCTTTCGCTATTTCGACGACCGCGATCTTCTGGGGTTCGTCGACGGCACCGAAAATCCGCGTGGGCAAGCGGTGATCGAAGCCGCGCTCATCGGCGCCGAGGATTCGGCCTTTGCCGGCGGCAGCTATGTGATCACGCAGAAATATCTGCATGACCTTGGCGGATGGAACGCGCTGTCCACGGAGGCGCAGGAACGCATCATCGGCCGCACCAAGCTCGCCGATATCGAACTGGACGACTCGGTCAAGCCGACGTCGGCGCATAATGAGCTGACCACGATCACTGAGAACGGGACAGAACTTCAGATCGTTCGCGACAACATGCCGTTCGGCCAGGTCGGAAGCGGCGAATTCGGCACCTATTTCATCGGCTATTGCCGCACGCCACGGGTGACCGAGCAGATGATCGAGAACATGTTCATCGGCCGCCCGCCCGGCAACTATGATCGGATCCTCGACTTCAGCCGCGCGGTGACTGGAACCTTGTTTTTCGTGCCCTCCGCGACGTTCCTGGACGCGCTCGGCGAAGACGCCCCCGCAGCACCCGCGAAACCCACGGTCGAACCGGCGCCGTCCACGGACCGCCCGTCCGATGGTTCGCTTGGAATCGGCTCGCTCAAAGGAGAAAAGGGCCATGAATAATCTTCATCGCGAGCTGGCGCCGATTTCCGATGCGGCGTGGGCCCAAATCGAAGAGGAAACAAAGCGCACGGTGAAGCGCTACCTTGCCGGGCGGCGCGTGGTCGACGTCCAGGGGCCAGGCAGCGTCATTCTGTCGGCCGTCGGAACCGGCCACCTCAAGACGATCGCTGCGCCAGGCGAGGGCATCGTCGCGCGACAGCGCGACGTCAAGGCGCTGGTCGAACTCAGGGTCCCCTTCGAGCTCGATCGCCAGCAGATTGACAATGTCGAACGGGGCGCAAACGACTCAGACTGGCAACCGGCGAAGGACGCCGCGCAGAAGATCGCCTATGCCGAGGATCGCGCCATCTTCGAAGGCTACGCGGCCGCTGGCATCGGTGGAATCCGGCAGGGCGCCAGCAACCCGATCATGACGCTCCCGGACGACGTGCGTCAGTATCCGGATGCGCTCGCGCACGCCTTGAACCAACTTCGTCTCGTCGGCGTCAACGGACCCTATTCGGTCGTTCTCGGCGCCGACGCCTATACCGCCCTCGCGGAGACCGTGGACAACGGCTACCCGGTGCTCGAGCATGTGAAGAAACTCGTCAAAGACGAGATCGTCTGGGCTCCGGCGATCGACGGCGCCTTCGTGCTCACCACCCGCGGCGGCGATTTCGACTTGCACATCGGGCAGGACGTCTCGATCGGCTATTTGAGCCACAC
>JBAUXQ010000132.1:0-5281 GCA_049584355.1 Roseiarcus sp.
GTGAAGGCGTTGATCGCCCCGTTCCGCGCCGCGATCGCGGCCAGCGTTTCCTCGACCACCGCAGTTGCGGTGCGCTGGCGCGAGCGCACCGCCGAAGCGAGTTCGCGGGCGGTTCGCCTCGTCATCGCCCCGCTCCGTCGTCAGGAATGAACACCGCCGCGGCCACCGTCTCCTCCGGCAACGGGATCGCCATGAGCTGCGCCGCAACCCGCGCCAGCACCGCGAAGGCTTGGGTCACGTCGCCGAGGTCGGCCGGCGCGATCGTGAGCCCGACCGCAGCCGCGGCTTCCGGGACGTAATGGGCCGGATCAAACGGATCGGCCATGCTACTTGGCCTTCCCGATCACGCCTTCGACGTACCAGTCGAAATTCCCCATCTTGTCGCCGCCCCAGGCCTCGCCGTCCTTGATCCGGACGACGCCGGCGTTGTCGGTGATCGGGCCGGTGAACGGATTGAATCCCTTCGCGACCTTGTCGGCCGCGGCCTTGACCAGCGCCTGCGTCTCTTGCGGCACGGCCGGGCCGAAAGGCGCGATTGCGATCATGCCTTCGCCCAGGCCCTCGCGGACCATCGCCGGCTTGAACGCCCCGTCGATCACGCTCTTGGCGGTTGCGGTCATGAACGGACCCCAGGTGAAGCCGAGGCCGGTGATCCAGCCTTTCGGCGCCAGAGCGCGGGCTTCGATCGACTGAAAGCCGATCGAATAGACGCCGCGGCTCTCCGCCACCTGGATGACCGTGGCCGGCGAATCGACGTGCATCGCGATGACGTCTGCGCCCTGGTCGATGAGCGCGCCGGTCGCCGCCGCCTCCTTGGCCTTGTCGGACCAGCTGCCGGTGGCGACGACGCGAACCTCGACCTTGGGATTGACCGACCGCGCGCCGAGCGCGAACGCGTTGATGTTGCCGATGACATAGCCGATCGGCACCCCAGCGACAAAACCCAGCGTATTGGTCTTGGTCATCTTGCCGGCCGCGACGCCCATCGGATACCAGGCGGCCTGGGTCGCGCCGAAGAAGTTGCCGAAGTTGGCCGCCTGCATCCAGCCGCCCGCATGCTCGAAATCGACGTCCGGATGCTTCTGGGCGAGATTGAACGCGAACTGCTGGTGCCCGAAGCTGGTGGCGAAGATGAGCTTCGCGCCCTGCTGGATCATGCCTTCCATGACCCGTTCCGCCTCCGCCGATTCGGGCACGTTCTCCGCCTCGAGGACGGTGACGCCGGGGATCGCCGCTTTCATCGCCATCAGCCCGTCGTGCATCGAGCGATTGTAGCCATAATCGTTGACCGATCCGACATAGATGGCCCCGACGATCAGGTTGTCAGCCGCGGCGGCCGGGAGCGCCAGCAAAGCCAGCACGAGCGGCAGCACAGCCGTTAGGAGCATCCTTAGCCTGGTCATGACGGCGTCCTCACGTTTTTCATCGCGCGGCCTATTCCACGCCGAAGAAACTGCGGCCGAGCGCCGCAGGGGCGGCGGATCGGCCTCTCAAGCCCCAGAAAGTCAGAACCAACAGGGTGAGCAGGTAGGGAACCATGTTCATCAGGAATGGCGAGACGTCGACGCCGCGCGCCTGGAACTGCAGTTGCAGCGACTCGGCGCCGCCGAAGACGAGCGCGCCAATGACAGCCCAAAGCGGGTTCCATCCGGCGAAGATCACGAGCGCGATGGCGATGAAGCCGCGCCCGGCGGTCATGCCTTCATCCCATGTCAAGGCCACCGCCAGCGAGAGATGGGCGCCGCTGATCCCGCCGAGCGCGCCCGCGACCGCCAGCGCTTCGTACTGCACCCGGTCCGGGCGGCGCCCGGCGGCGAAAGCCGCGGCGGGCGATTCGCCGACCGCGCGCAGCGTGAGCCCCCAGCGGGTGCGGTACAGGAGGCCCCATAAAACGATCGCCAGCGGGGCGGCGAGCCAGACCAAGAGGTCGAACGCGCCAAGATGCGGCAGGCCCGGCACGATCGCGCCGACGAACGGGCGGCCGATCAGCGCGCTCGCGCCAAGGCCGAAAAACGTCAGGCTCAAGCCGGCGGCCAGCTGGTTGGCGTGGCGGGTGATCACGACGTAGCTAAAGAGGCCGTTGGCGGCGACGCCGGCCAGGGCCGCCGCGGCGACGCCGAGATACGGGTTGGCGGTCACCGCGGCGCCGGCGAAACCGGTCGCGGCGCCGATCAGCATCAGGCCCTCGAGGCCGAGATTGACGATTCCGGCCCGCTCGCCGATGAGTTCGCCCAGGGTGGCGTAGAGCAGCGACGTCCCCGAGAGGATCGCGCTCGACGTGAGCGCGATCGGAAAGGCCGCGCTCATCGCCTGCCCCCTGCCCCGCGCTCGCCGAGGACGATGAACAGGATCGCCGCCATCAGGAGGTTGATCACCGAAAACGGCACGCCCTGGGTGATCTGCAGCACGTCGCCGATCGAGCTCAGGACCGCGAACAGAGCCGCCATCATCAGGATGCCGACGGCGCTGCCGCCGGCGAGCCAGGCGACGAGAAAGCCCATGAAGCCGTATCCCGGCGACAATTGCGCGACCAGCCGGCCTTGGATCGCCGAGGCTTCGGCCATGCCGGCGAGGCCGGCGACGCCGCCGGCGACCATCATCGAGCCGATGATATAGGCCGAGACCGGAACGCCGAGCCTCGCGCTCGCCTCGGCATTGCCGCCGATCGCCCGCATCTCGAGGCCCCATCGCGTGCGGCCGATCGCGAAGCCGTAAATGCCGAGGCAAACGAGACCGTAGACGAGGCCGAGATGGACCCGCGTCGAACCGAGGGTCGGCAGCCGGGCGCCGGCGGCGAAGGCCGGAGATTCGGGATAGGACGCGCTCTCCGAGCTCCGCCACGGCCCGAAGATGACGTAACTCACGATCAGCGGCGCGATGTAGTTCAGAAGCAAAGTGGAGATCGTCTCGTTGACCAGCTTCGCCGCGCGCAACAATCCCGGCAGCAGCGCCCACAGCGCGCCGCCGAGGAAGCCGAGCGCAGTCATCAGCGGGATCAGCGCCAGGGCCGGCCAATGGGCGAAGCCGAGCGCGCCCGCGGTCGCAAACAGCCCGCCCATATAGAGCTGCCCCTCCCCGCCGACATTGATGAGGCCGAGACGGCTCGGCAGGGCGACCGCGACCGAGGTCAGGAGCAGCGGCGACATGCGCACGAACAGCTCCGAGAATCCATAAGCGTTGGCGAACACATAGACGATCGTGTCGCGATAGGCGCGCAGCGGGTCCTTGCCGTCGATGAGCAGAAGCAGCGCGAAGATCGCCGCCGCCGCGACGGCCACAATGAGCGCGCGCCGCGCGGCCGAAGCGGCGGGGCCGAAACGGGCAAGAGCGGCCTCACGCGGCATCGGCCGTCCCCACCATGCACGCGCCGATCGTGTCGAGGGCGAAGGAAGCGGGCGAAAACTCGCCGGCGACGCGTCCCTCCCGCAGCACGATGATGCGATCGCTGAGCGAGATGAGCTCGTCGAGCTCCTCCGAAAACAACAGGAGACCGGCGCCCGCCGCGCGCGCCGCGAGAAACAGCGCCCGCAGCGCGTCCGTACTGCGCGCGTCGAGCCCGCGGGACGGATAAAGCGCGACGATAAGCTTCGGATCGTGCGCAAGCTCGCGCGTCAGCACCAGCCGCTGCTGATTGCCGCCGGAAAGGGCAAAGACCCTGGTTTCGTAGCGGATCGGCGGCAGGCGGAGGCGCTCGGCGCTCTTGGCCATGTCGGCGGTGAGCCGCGGCCAGTCCAGGCTCAGGCCCTTGCGATAGCGCCTGGCGTCGCCGAGGCCGAGATTCTCGCGCGCGGTCAGCGAAGGCGCGAGCGCGAGCGCCGACGGATCGTCGGGGATGCTGGCGACGCCGCTGGCCCGGACTCTGGCCGCCGTCCAGCGTGACGCGTCCTCGCCCCACAGGGTCTTGACGCCGCGGGCCGGGCGCGCAAGGCCGAGCACTAGATCGGCAAGCTCGCGTTGGCCGTTGCCGGAAACGCCGGCGACGCCGAGGATTTCGCCGCTCCGCACTCCGAGCGTGAGGTCGCGCAACGAAACCGCGCCATTTCCGGACGAGGTTGCGACGCCTTCGAGCGCCAGAAGCGTCTGGCCGGGGGTCACAGGCGGCGCGGCGGCCGGCTCATGCGCCGGCGCCTCGCCGAACATCATGGCGAGGAGCTCGGCCTCGCTCGCCTGACGGGCGGACGCCTCGCCGACGATCCGGCCCTGGCGCATCACCACCACCCGGTCGGCGCAGGCCGCCACTTCGCGCAGCTTGTGGGTGATATAGACGACGCCATAACCCTCGTCGCTGAGATCGGCGAGGCTCAAGAACAGGCCTTCGGCCTCCTGCGGCGCCAGAACCTTGGTCGGCTCGTCGAAAATGAGCACGCGCGCCCCGGCCAGCAATTGCTTGAGAATCTCGACCTTTTGCTGGTCGCCGACGGCGAGCCGGCCGACCGGCAGGTTCAAATCCGCTTCGAGCCGGAGCCGATCCGCCAGCGGGCGCATGCGGCGGCGCATCGACGCCGGACTGATCGCCCACGGCGTATCGTCGAGGAAGAGAGCGACGTTCTCCCAGACGCTCAACGCCGGGATCAGGCTGAAGTTCTGGAACACCATGCCGATGCCGTAACGACGCGCGTCGTGCGGCGACGAGATGCTCGCCGGCCGGCCGGAGACGCGTATTTCGCCGGCGTCCGGCCGGTAATAGCCGTAGAGAATCTTGCACAGCGTGCTTTTGCCGGCGCCGTTCTCGCCGAGGAGCGCGACGACTTCGCCGGCATGAACGGCGAAATGATCGACGTCATTGGCGAGAAGCGGGCCAAATCGCTTGACCACGCCGCGGGCTTCCAGAATCGGGACGGCTTCAGCCATCAGATGGCACACATGTTGCACGGTCATGGCGCACATGGGCCGAGATGCCCGCAAGGCATGTCGCCCTGCCTGTTGGCATACGCGCTCCGCGGCAGACTGGCAGGTCGGCTGGCCTGAGGGAAATGGTAAAAAAACATGCAGATGATAACTGAAAGGAATTTGCGCAGCGTCGATCTCAATCTCCTGGTCATGTTCGACGCCCTGATGGCCGAACGGAATGTCACCCGCGCAGCCCGTCATAACGGGATCAGCCAGCCGGCGATGAGCAAGGCGCTCAACCGGTTGCGCCACCTGCTCGACGACCCGCTGTTCGAACGCCGCGACGGCCGGATGGAGCCGACCCCCCGCGCGCTCGACCTCGCCGGCCCGATCCGCAGCGCGCTCTCGGACATCTCGCGCACATTGACCGCGCCCGAGGCGCCGAATCCGA
>JBAUXQ010000133.1:0-3189 GCA_049584355.1 Roseiarcus sp.
CGACCGGCAGGCGGCCGAGGCGCTGGCGCGCGAAGTCGCGCGCGCGCTTGCCCCCTTGCGCGCGCTGGGGCGCTCCGCCTCGCTCAGCGAGTGCCTTACCTTGCATCGGGCCGCGGTCTCCGCCGTGGTCGCGGGGCCGCGAGAAGCGGTGCACGACACGGTCGAAGACCCGCGGGGGTTCGAGCCGTTGATGGAGCTTATGGACGAATGGAGCGAAGCTGCGGCTGAGCGCTTCCCGACCGCGCTCGCCGAATATTCCGCTTTGCTCAACGACGCGCTGGCCTCGGGGCGTGCTCCGCCGGCGAGCGGCGGCCACCCGCGCCTGCAGATCCTCGGCTTGCTCGAAGCGCGCCTGCTCAGCTTCGATTGCGTGCTCCTGGCGGGCCTCGACGAAACGGTCTGGCCGCCCTCGGTCGACACCGACGCCTTTCTCAACCGGCCGATGCGCGCCGCGCTCGGCCTCTCGCCGCCGGAGCGGCGAATCGGCCAGACGGCGCATGATTTCGTCACCGCGCTCGGGGCGCGCGAGGCGGTCTTGAGCCGGGCGAGGAAGCGCGGCGGCGAGCCGACCGTCGCCTCGCGTTTTCTCCAGCGTCTCGTCGCCGCGGCCGCCGCAGGCTCGCAAGCGTTTGCCGACGCCGAGGAGCGCGGCAGGCGCACCCTCGCCTTCGCGCGCGCTCTCGATCAGCCGGCCGAGTTCCGGCCCGGAGTCAGGCCGGCGCCGCGACCGCCGGTTGAGCTTCGCCCGCGCGCGCTGAGCGTCACCCGGATCGAGACCCTGCGCCGCGACCCTTACGCCATCTACGCCGAATACATTCTCCGCCTGAAGCCGCTCGAGACGGTCGAACGCGACATGGGGCCGCGCGAAATAGGAATCGCTTGGCACGCCGCGTTGCAGGAGTTTGTCGAGACATACCCATTCGGCGCCCTCCCGCCCGAGGCGCGCGATCGTCTGTTTTCGATCGCCCGCGAGCGCTTTGCGCCCCTTCGCGCCGATCCCGCCTTCGCCGCTCTGAATTGGCCGCGTATCGAAGCGGGCCTCGACTTCTTTCTCGCTTTCGACTGCAAATCGCGCCTCGATACGACGAGCGTCTGGGTCGAGCAGCACGGCGCAATCCCTATCCCGCTCGCAAGCGGCGCGCCGTTCAGGCTCAGCGCGCGGGCCGACCGGATCGACGCCCTCGCGTCGGGCGGCGCGAGGCTTATCGACTACAAAAGCGGGACGCCGCCGGGCCCCAAGGAAGTCAAGGTGGGATTTGCGCCCCAATTGACGCTGGAGGCCGCGATGCTGCGGCGGGGCGGATTCAAAGGGCTGCCGCCGCTCGAAGCCGAGCAGGCGCTCTATCTCAAACTCGGCGGCGCGAAGGGCGGCGAGGAGAAGCCGGCCGGGGGCAAAGGGGAAGATATACTCGCGCTCGCCGAGAAGCATTTCGCCGAGCTCAAGATCCTCCTCGACCAATTCTCCTGCGAGGACACCCCCTACCTCTCGCGCCCGTTCCCCAAATTCGCCAGCCGATTCTCCGATTACGACCATCTCGCGCGCGTCAAGGAATGGGCGACGGCTGATGGCGACGCCGAATCAGGGGATGCGCCGTGAGCCGGCGCCTGGCGATCCCCGCGGCGCTGCGGGAGCGGCAGACCCGGGCCTCGAACCCGAGAACCTCGGCTTGGGTGTCGGCCAACGCCGGCAGCGGCAAGACTCACGTCCTGACGCAGCGGGTCTTGCGGCTCCTCATCGATCGCACGCCGCCGGCGCAGATCCTGTGCCTCGCTTACACCAAGGCGGCGGCCGCCAATATGGCGGAGCGCATTTTCGGCCAGCTCGCCGAGTGGACGAGCCTCGACGACGACGCCCTGGCGAAAGCGGTCGTCGACTGCGGCGCGCCGGCGCCGGGGCCGCAGGATCTCGCCTTCGCCCGGCAATTGTTCGCGCGCACCATCGAGACGCCGGGCGGGCTCAAGATCCAGACGCTGCACGCCTTCGCCGAGCGATTGCTGAGGCTCTTTCCGTTCGAGGCCAACGTCCCAGCGCATTTCAAGGTCATCGACGAACGCGAATCGAAGCTCACGCTCATCGAGGCGCGCGACGCGGCGCTCGCAGCCCTGAATGCCGCGCCCGACAAAGCGGCCGCGCTCAATCTGGTCGCGCGCGAAGCGGGCGCCCACGCGTTCGACGATCTTCTCAAAGAGGCGCTGAGCCGTTCCGAAGCTTTCACCGCCTACGATGACCCGGCGGACTATGTCGCCGCGCTCGGCCGCCCGCTCGGGCTTGCGCCCGGCGCGACGGCCACAGACGTCGAAATCGAGATGCTCGGCGGCGACGTCGGGCGCATGCGACGCGCTGCCTGGGCGCGAGCGCTCGAGGTCGGGAAGGGCGATGACCGCAAGTTCGCGATGAGGCTTCGCGGGGCGGATGACGACGTCGCGCGGGAGGCCCGGATTCGGACGCTCCTCGAGGCGTTCTTTGTTGATGGAGGCGACGGGAATCCGCGCGGGGAAAAGACGGGTCATCTGACGGCCAACCACATGTGCGAGCGGTTTCCGGCGCTCGAGGACGATTTGCGCTGCGAGCAGGATCGCCTGATCGTTTTGCGCGAACGCTGGCGGGCCGCGTCGACGCTCGAGCGCAGCGCCGCCCTGTTTGCCGTCGCCAAGGCGATCCTTTCGGCCTTCGCGCGGATGAAAGCCGAGCGCGGTATGCTCGATTTCAACGATCAGATCGCTCGCGCACGGGCGCTGGTGACCCGGTCGAGCGCCGCCTGGGTGCTGCACAAGCTCGACTATGGGCTCGATCACCTGCTGCTCGATGAAGCGCAGGACGCCTCGGCGCCGCAATGGGGCATT
Source organism: Roseiarcus sp. (assembly GCA_049584355.1). Taxonomy (GTDB): domain Bacteria; phylum Pseudomonadota; class Alphaproteobacteria; order Rhizobiales; family Beijerinckiaceae; genus Roseiarcus. The sequence continues at coordinate 2,845 of JBAUXQ010000133.1, forward strand.
CTGGCCGCTCTAAGCGCCGAGTTCTTCTCGGGCGCCGGCGCGCGGGCGGCGAACCGCACCGTGTTTGCGGTCGGGGACGAGAAGCAGTCGATCTTCGCCTTTCAGGGCGCGGCGCCTGAGATGTTCGCCGAAATGAAGCGCGCGTTCGACAAGCGTCATCGCGACGCCGGACGGCCGTTCGCCGACGTGCCGCTGACCTTCTCCTTCCGGTCGGCGCCAACGATTCTCGACGCCGTCGACAAGACCTTTGGGTCCGAAGCGGCCTGGCGCGGCGTCGCCGCCGCCGGGGAGCCGCCCCCGAGGCATCAGGCGATCCACAGCGACCTGAAAGGCGTCGTCGAGCTA
>JBAUXQ010000134.1:0-8073 GCA_049584355.1 Roseiarcus sp.
GCCTTCTATCGCTCGAACATCGCCGACAACAATTCGGTCGAGCAGTGGCGGGAGGAGGGCTCCAAGGACGCCGCGACCCGCGCCAACGGCTTGTGGAAGTCGATGCTGACCGAATACGAACCGCCGCCGCTCGACCCCGCCAAGGACGAAGCGATCCGCGAGTTCATCGACAAGCGCAAGGCGTCGATGCCGGATGCGACTTACTGAATCCCTTCTCCCGCAACGCGGGAGAAGGTGGACACGCGGAACGCGCGGCCGGATGAGGGCTGAGGGGATGGCATGAGAACGCATGCGCGGGCGGTGGTCATCGGCGGGGGCGTGGTCGGCGTCTCGACCCTTTATCATCTGGCCAGGAAAGGCTGGAGCGACAGCGTTCTTGTCGAGCGCAGGGAGCTGACGTCAGGCTCGACCTGGCATGCGGCGGGCCTCCTCCCGCTCTTCAACCTCAGCTATTCGGTCGGGCAGATCCACAAATATTCGGTCGCCCTCTATAGGACGCTCCAGAATGAGACCGGCCTCGACGTCGGCCTGCGCCAAGTGTCAAACATCCGCCTCGCGCGCACCCGCGACCGGATGGACGAATATCACTATTACGCCGGCGTCGCGGCGACGATCGGCGTCAAGGTCAAGTTCCTGACGCCGCAAGAGGTCAAGGAGATCTGGCCACTTTGCAACATCGAGGGGATCCTTGGCGCGATCCAGCACCCCGAAGACGGTTATATCCAGCCCGCCGACCTGACCCAGGCCTTGGCGAGGGCGGCGCGCGAGCGCGGGGCTGAGATCAACCGCCATACGACCGTGATCGCGATCGAGCGGCGGCCGAGCGGCGAATGGAAGGTTGCGACCGACAAGGGCGACATCGTCTGCGAGCACGTCGTCTCGGCGACCGGCAATTTCGCACGGGCGACCGGCCGCATGGTCGGGATCAACGTGCCGGTGATCCCGGTCCAGCACCAATATATCGTGACCGAAGCTCATCCCGAGATTCTCGCCCGCAAGGCCAAGGGCCTGCCGGAGATGGGGGTCTTACGCGAATCGGATTCGTCCTGGTACATGCGCGAGGAGGCAGGCGGGCTCCTGCTCGGGCCCTATGAAAAGGACGCGCCGGTCTGTTATGTCGACGGGCCGTCGGCGGACAGCGAATACGAGCTTTTTCCCGAAGACCTCGACCGTCTCGCGCCTCACATCGAGACCGCGATCGCGCGAGTTCCCGCCTTCGGCGAGGCCGGGGTCAAGAAGGTCTATAACGGGGCGATCGCCTATACGCCCGACGGCTCGCCGATCGTCGGCCCGGCGCCGGGCCTGAAGAACTTCTGGCTCAACGAAGGCCACTCGTTCGGCGTCACCGCGGCCGGCGGCGCCGGCTGGCAGCTCGCCGAATGGATCGTCGACGGCGAGCCGACGATCGACATGCTCGGCGTCGATCCGCGCCGCTTCGGCGCTTACGCCGAGACCGGGTATCTCGTCGAGAAGAACGAGGAGGCCTACGCCAGGGTCTTCACCGTCCACTATCCCGACGAAGAGCGCGTCGCCGCGCGCCCACTGCGCCAGACACCCTGCTATGCGCGGATGAAGGCTCTCGGCGCGGTGTTCGGCTCGATTTACGGCTGGGAGCGGCCGAACTGGTTCGCACCGCTTGACTACGCTCTGAGCGAAGCCGACCTCGCCAAGCCCGACGTGCTCTTGAACGAGAATCATCCGGCCGTAGGCCCAGGCGAGAGGCTGCGCGAAAAGTGGAGCTTCCGCCGTTCGAACTATTTCGACTTCGTCGGCGCCGAGTGCCGGAACGTGCGCGACAATGTCGGCCTGCAGGACATGTCGGCCTTCGCCAAGCTCGAGGTTTCCGGTCCTGGCGCCGAGGGCTGGCTGAACTCGATCCTTACCAACCGCATCCCCAAGGCGGTCGGCCGCGTCACGCTCACCTATCTGCTCACCTCGCGCGGCGGCGTGCGCGCAGAGTTCACGCTGACCCGGATCGGGCCGGAGCGGTTCTACCTGGTCTCGGCCGGCGGACTGGAAGCCCACGATTTCGACACGATGGAGAAGCTGCTCCCCGCCGACATGAGCGTGCGGATCGACAAGGTCACGACGCAGCGCGGCGTCCTCGTGCTCGCTGGGCCGCGGTCGCGGGAGGTGCTGTCGAAGGTCGCCGACGTCGACGTCTCGAACGAAGCGTTTCCATGGCTGACCGCGCGGCGCCTGTCGATCCGGTCGGCGGGCCTCATCGCCGTGCGGGTCAATTTCGTCGGCGAGCTTGGCTACGAGCTGCATCATCCGATCGAGATGCAGAACACTATCTTCGACGCCCTAATGGCCGCCGGGGCGGCATTCGGCATCAAGCCGTTCGGCATCCGGGCCATGGATTCGCTGAGGCTGGAAAAGTCCTACAAGCTCGTCGGACGCGAGCTTTCGATCGAATACGCCGCCCTCGAATCGGGGCTCGACCGGTTCGTCGATTTCAAGAAGGGGCCGTTCCTCGGCCGCGATCCGCTCGTCACCTGGACTGGCAAGGGCTTCGAGAACAAGCTGGTGACGCTCGAGGTTCATGGCGTGAGCGACGCCGACGCCCGCGGCTCCGAGCCGGTGACGAAGGATGGGGCGATGATCGGCCGCACAACGTCCGGCGGCTATGGCTGGCGGACCGGCAAATCGCTGGCGCTGGCGATGGTGAAGCCGGAGCTCTCGAACATTGGGAGCGAGGTCGACGTGCGCATTCTCGGCGAAACCCGCCGCGCGGTCGTCATCGGCGACAGTCCCTACGACCCGACGAACGCCTCCCTGCGGGCCTGAGCGGCCTCGGCGACTTTCGACGGGTGGGGGATGGCCTCGATTACGTAAGGCGTCGACGCGTAAAGCGCCTTGACCCAGTTTGTGTAGACATGCGCCGTGTGGCGCCAGAGATTGGGCGCAGCCCGCGACGGATCGTCGCCCGGAAAATAATGGCGCGGCAAGGGATAGTCGGGGTGGATCGCGCTGTCGCGATGATATTCTGCGCCGAGGGTATCCGTCTCGTACTCCGGATGGTTTAGAATATAGACCCGGCGGGGAAAGAGCGCGCTATTGTCGTCGAGCGGCTCGGACTCGACGAGCATGTTCGGTCCCGCCTCTTCGGAATCCGCGACAATCTCGATCGCGGGAACCTTGAGAATGTCCTCGCGCCTCGGGCTCTTCCAGCGCGACACCGGCGCCGGAAAGGCGTCGGGGAAGCCGAACAGGAGCCCGGTCTTGTCAGAGATCAGGCGATGCTCGAACAGGCCGAAAAGCTTGCGCTCGCCCTTGTAACTATTGATGTCGTGGAAAAACTTCAACGCCGCCTTCGCTCCCCAGCAGAGAAAGAGACAGGAGAATGCGTTCGTTGTCGTCCATTGCAGGATGTCGGTGACTTCCGGCCAGAATGTCTCCTGCTCGACGCGGTCCTTGAGCGCATTGACGCCGGTGACGATGAAGCCGTCGAACTTCTTGTCGCTGATGTCGCTGAAAGCGCTATAGAACTTGTGGATATGATCGGCCGGCGTGTTCTTTGAGTGACGGCCGGCGGCGACGGCGCGGAGATAAGAGTCGGTCGCGACGAAGGTCAGGTTCACCTGCAGCATCGTGTTGCCGAGCCAGAGCGCAAGCTGCCGCTCGGTCGAGATTTTATCCGCCATCAGGTTGATTATGGCGATCTCCAGCGGTCGAATGTCCTGCTGTTCGGCGCGGGTGCGGTCGATCGCCAGCGGGCTGCCAAGCGAGGGCAGGAAGGGATGGATTTCCTTGCTGTGGATGATGACGGGCATGTGCGGACGCTGGAATCCCTGGAGACTCAATTTGATGACGGCCCCTTCGCATCGAAAGGGATGCAAACGCAAGTATCAATTGTGCATTACACCGGCCTCTTGGCGTAGATTGCGAGTCTGCGCTTTCCCGGCCTTAGCTCGCCTCTGCCACACGGCGTTGCTGCAGCAGCGCCCGGTAAATCTCGTCGTCGCCGCACAGGCCGGCCATGCGGCCAAGGTCGTCGACCAGCACAATCGGGTTCCCCGAATCTCTGCGCAGCGCAATCGCTGAACGCATCTTCAGGTCGATCGACGCAACCACGACGTCGACCTGATCTTTAGACATCTCGCCGGTCGCCGCGTCCGCCTTGGACAGTGTCCCTGTCGCGCCGTCCAGCGTGACGCCGATCGGCCGGTCGTCGGCGTCGAGCCGCAAGCGGATGCGCCCGGCCCGATCGAGGAGCACTTCGTTTTCGTGCCGCCGCAACGATGCGGCGGGCGTCATCAGCGCGCTGCCGCGCAGCACATTGAGAGGGTTCATGTGCTTGACGAATTCGGCGACATAGGCGTCGGCCGGACGCAGGAGGATGTCCTCCGCCGTTCCCCATTGCACGACGCGGCCGCCCTCGAGGATGGCGATCCGATTGCCGAGCTTCAACGCTTCGTCGAGGTCGTGACTGACGAAAATGATGGTCTTCTTAAGGTCCTTTTGCAGCAGGAGCAGCTCGTCCTGCAGCTTGTCGCGGATCAGGGGATCGAGCGCCGAGAACGGCTCGTCCATCAGGAGGATGTCGGCGTCGGTGGCGAAGGCGCGGGCAAGGCCCACCCGCTGCTGCATGCCGCCGGACAGCTCATGCCCGAACTTGCCCGCCCATTGCGTGAGGCCCACCATCGCCAGCTTGTCGGCGACGATCTTGTCGATCTCAGCCTTCGGCATCCGGCGAATCTCAAGTCCGAATGCGACATTCTCCTTGACCGTGCGCCACGGCAAAAGGGCAAACTGTTGGAACACCATGGCGATGCGGCTGGTGCGAAGCATCCTGAGTTCGTCGGCGCTGCAATGGGCGACGTCGATGGCCCCGTCGCCGTGACGGACGAGAACCCTGCCCCGCGCGACCTTGTTGAGGCCGTTCACCGCGCGCAGGATCGTCGACTTGCCCGATCCCGACAGTCCCATGAGCACGCAGATTTCGCTCGGCTCGATCGAAAGCTCGACCCCGGCCGCGCCAAGCACGACGCCTGTCGTCTTGAGGATGTCGTCGCGAGTCGCCCCCTTGTTGACGAGCGCCAGCGCCTCGGCCTGCCGGTCGCCGAATACAATGTCGACTTTGTCAAAAACCACCGCGGACATTCAAGCGCTCCCCTTGCGCTCGGGATTGCGGAAGACGCGGTCGAGCACGATCGCCAGCAGCACGATCGAGACGCCGGCCTCGATGCCCATCGGAATATTCACCGTTCCGAGCGCGCGCACGACCGGCACGCCGAGCCCGGCCGCGCCGACCAGCGCGGCGATGACCACCATCGACAGGCTCAACATGATGCATTGCGTCACGCCGGCCATGATCGTCGGCAGCGCATAGGGCAGTTCCACTTTCCACAGCAATTGCCGCTTCGTCGCTCCGAACGCGGCGCCGGCTTCCTTGAGATGCAGCGGCGCCGAGACGATGCCGAGATGGGTCAGGCGGATCGGCGCGGCGATGGCGAAGATCACGGTCGAGATCAGGCCGGGCGCAGAGCCCAGATGAAACAGGACTAGCGTCGGGATCAGATAGACGAAGGTCGGGAGCGTCTGCATGAGGTCGAGCAGCGGCCGCAGCAGAGCGTAGAGCCAGGGCCGGTGCGCCGAGGCGATACCGACCGGCACGCCGATCAGCACGCTTGCCAGCGTCGCGAAGCCGACGAGGGAGATCGTTTCCACCGTCGCCTGCCAGTAGCCGAGGTTAGCGATGAAGATGAAGGCGATGACGACGAAAACGGCGAGCCGCCAGGATCGATGCATCCAGTAGGCGAGCGCCGCGAGGGCGAAGACGACGACGAGAAACGGGATGTGCAGGAGGATCGCGGTGCAGCCGTCGACCAGAAAGTCGATGATCGCCGTCACCGTATCGAAGAACCCGGCTGCGTTGTCCTGCAGCCAGGTGATGCCGATCTTGACCCAGCGCCCGAGCGGTATCTTCGGCTCGGTGAACCAACTCTCCAACGCTCGTCCTCCCGCTGCGGGCCGGATGCGCCAGTCCCGCAGCGCTCCCTGTCCACGCGACGCGCGGAGGGGAAGGGGACCGGCGCGGGTCGGCCGCCTAGAGGCCGAGGCTCGCCTTGACCGCCGGGAGCCCCGGCTTGCCGTCGAAGGTCGTGACGCCCTCAAGCCAGTTCGCGAGTTGCGGCGGGTTGGTCTTCAGCCACTCCTGGGCCGCCTTTGGTCCCTCATCGCCATCGGTGAGAATCTTGTTCATCACCAGGTTCTCGATATCGACGGTGTAGACGAGGTTCTTGACCAGCTTGGCGGCGTTCGGACATTGATCGGCCCAGCCGGCGCGCTCGTTGGTGTAGACGACCGCGCCGCCGAAATTCGGGCCGAAGCTGTCGTCGCCGCCGGTCAGGTACTGGATCTTGAAATTGACGTTCATCGGGTGGGGCGCCCAGCCGAGGAACACGACGTCCTCTTTGTGACTGGTCGCCCGCTGGACCTCCGCCAGCATCCCCTGCTCACTCGATTCGACCAGCTGGAAGTCCTTCAAGTTGAACTTGTCGCCCTTGATGAGGTCGAGGACGAGGCGGTTGCCGTCGTTTCCGGGCTCGATGCCGAAGATCTTGCCCTTGAGCGAATCCTTGAACTTCTGGATGTCGCCGAAATCCTTGAGGCCCTTGTCATAGGTGTCTTGCGGCACCGCGAGCGTGTATTTCGCGCCGGTCGGCAGATTGGCGCCGATTTCGACCACCGACTTGTCCTCGATGTACGGCTTGCGATCGTTCTCCATCGACGGCTGCCAGTTGCCGAGAAACACGTCGATGTCCTTGTTCTTCATCGAGGCGTAGGTCACGGGAACCGAGAGGACCGTGATCTTCGGCGTGTAGCCGAGACCTTTGAAGATTTCGCCTGCGATCGCCGTCGTTGCGGTGATGTCCGTCCATCCGACGTCGGAGAATTTGACGGTCTTGCAGCTCTCCGGATCGCCGGCGAACGCGGCGGCCGAGCCGGCCACGGCGAGCATACCCGATAGTGTCAGAACGGCCGAGAACCTCATTGTCTGCCTCCTCGATTGTGCGGCTATCGAGAGTATTGACGGCCAAACGACCGTCGGTCAAATAGGTCCGACGCGACCTTCGCGCGTAATCGCCGCGGTTCCGGATATGTGATAGAGCCGCGTAAATGAACCTTGCCCTGCGCAAACGCATGACGCTCGCCGAGTTCCTCGACTGGGAGGAGCGGCAGCCCCTGCGCTACGAGTTCGACGGCGTCGGCCCCGTGGCGATGACCGGCGGGACGGCGGGCCACACGATCATCGAGCGAAACCTTGCAATGGCTATTGGCGGGCGCCTTCGGGGCCATCCGTGCCGCTACTACGGGAACGACCTCAAGTTTCAGGTCGCGGAAGGCCATGTCCGCTATCCCGACGGCATGGTTGTTTGTTCGCCAGTCGCCCGAACGGCGAACGCCGTTTACGACCCGGTTATCATCTTCGAAGTGCTCAGCGCGAGCACGGCTCGCGAAGACCGCATCGTCAAAGCGCGCGAATATCAGGCCACGCCCTCCGTCCGCCGCTACGTCATGCTTGAACAAGATAGCGTTGGCGCCACCGTCTACGCCCGTTCGAGCGAATTGTGGACACACGACATCCTGATCGCGGACTCGATGCTGTTCTTGCCGGAAATTGGCGTGGAGCTGCCACTCGCCGAGCTGTACGAGGGGATCGCGTTCGAGGAGGAGCGGGAGGCAGACCCGCCGTCAGGAGACGCCCCCTAGGAACCGCTCAATCGCGCGTTTGAGCTTCGCTCGCCGAGCGGGTAGAAGCGCGCGCGCGTCTCCCGTTTCCCGGAGCCCCGATGTCCGACGCCCTGAATCCCACCCCGCAGCAGCAGTCCGAAATCCTGATGCAGGCGCTGCCGCACATGCTGCGCTACGACGACGCGATCGTCGTGGTGAAGTACGGCGGCCACGCGATGGGCGACGAGGACAAGGCGCGCGACTTCGCCAAGGACATGGTGCTTCTGGAGCAGTCCGGCATCAATCCCGTAGTGGTGCATGGCGGCGGGCCACAGATCGGCTCGATGCTGAAGAAGCTCGGCATCGAATCGCATTTTTCCGGCGGCTTGAGGG
>JBAUXQ010000135.1:0-3431 GCA_049584355.1 Roseiarcus sp.
CGCCAGGGGTGGGCGGCGGCGGCCTTCTTTTCGTGCGCCTCGATCGCCGGCGCCTCGACCAGCGTGAGATCGATGTGATCGAGGCCTTCGATCAGGCATTGCTTGCGGAAGGCGTCGATCTCGAACCTGACCATGCCGCCGTCGGGGCCGCGGATTTCCTGGGCGTGCAGGTCGATGGTCAAGGTCGCGTTGGCGCCGCGCTCGGCGTCGTCCATGAGTTTGGCGTGGTCCTCGCGCGAGACCTTGATCGGCAGGATGCCGTTCTTGAAGCAGTTGTTATAGAAAATGTCGGCGAAGTCGGTCGCAATGACGCAGCGGATGCCGAAGTCGAGCAGCGCCCAAGGGGCATGTTCGCGCGAGGAGCCGCAGCCGAAATTGTGGCCGCCGACGATGATCGACGCCTTGCGGTAAGCGGGCTTGTTGAGAACGAAGTCAGGGTGCTCGGATCCGTCCTCGCGATAGCGCATCTCCGCGAACAGGCCAGCGCCGAGACCGGTCCGCTTGATGGTCTTGAGATATTGCTTGGGGATGATCATGTCGGTGTCGATGTTGTCGATCGCCAGCGGCGCGGCCACCCCGGTCAAAGTCGTAAACTTGTCCATCCGTCCCAGGCTCTTTGCTTTAGGCGCTTCCGGCGCTCTGGCCGGCCTTATCCTCCCTCATGGAGCGCAGCGCAATGGGGAGGGAATCTCGACGCGCCTTACAGAAACCGCTCCAGATCCTTGGCCGCATCTTTGGGCGCGCGTTCGACGTTGAACGCTTCGACGAAGGCGCCGTTCTTGTCCATGAGATAGACGATTGAACTGTGATCCATCGAATAGTCGCCGTCGGCTTGTAGCGGCCCCTTGCGGGCAAACACCCGGAAGGTCTTCTCAGTCGCTTCGACCGCTTGCGGGCTGCCGGAAAGCCCGATGATCGCCGGATTGAAGCTGCTGACATAGTCCTGCATGAGCTTGGGCGTGTCGCGTTCGGGATCGACCGTGATGAACAGGGCAGGAATGGCCTTGTCGCCCATTTGGGTCAAAATATCCGAGATATGCGCGAGTTCGGTCGGACACACATCGGGGCAGTGGGTGTAGCCGAAATAGACCAGGAAGGGCCGCCCGCGCAGCGTCTGATCGCTGATGGTCTTGCCGTCGGCGCCCTGCAGCGCGAAGGCCCCGCCGATCAGGGCGGCGCGCGGCCTCTCCGGCCCGCTTGTGAGCATGAACGCCACGACGCCGAGGACCACAACCGCGACAAGCGTCGCAATGACGCGCAGCGCAAACGCCTGCGATCGCGGCGCGCTGTTGGGTTGGACTTCGGGCATCTGGACTCCATTGGGCGTCGATCGAAGCCATTCATAGCCGCCAAATTGGGCGATCTCCAGACGGGGGCAGCGGCCAACCCGATAGAAGCTCGCTATTGACCTTGGCTTTGCCTGGCGCCACGAGAAGGAGCTGGATAGGGCGCTATGGTCCTCCGTCAACTCGAATATCTCGCGGCGCTCGCGCGGGAGAAGCACTTCGGCCGCGCCGCAGAGGCCTGCCATGTGTCCCAGCCGACCCTATCGGCTGCGATCCGGCTGCTCGAAGACGATCTCGGGGCGCCGATCGTCGAGCGCGGCCATCGGTATGTCGGCCTGACGCCCCAGGGACAGATCGTTCTGGACCACGCCCACCGGGTTCTCGCCGAGATCGAAAATCTGCGCCACGAACTCGACGAGATCGACAAGGGCCTGACCGGTCGGCTCCGCATCGGCGCCATTCCGACCGCGCTCCCGATCGTCTCCCAGCTCACTGGTCCCTTCTTGGGCCGCTTCCCGGGGGTGACCGTGGCGGTTCTGTCCCACTCCAGCCAGGAAATCGAACGGGGGATCGAGGACTTCGAGCTCGACGCGGGCCTCACCTATCTCGACGCCGAACCGATCGCCCACCTCAAGACGAAGCCGATTTGCGTCGAGGAATATCTCTTTCTGACCCCGGCGACCGGCCCGTTCGCCGGCCGTCGTCAAGTCACGTGGCGGGAAGCGGCCGAGGCGCCTTTGTGTCTGCTGACGCCCGACATGCAGAACCGGCGCATCATTGACGGCGTGTTCCGCTCGGTCGGGGCGAAGCCGGTTCCGGCGGTGGAAACCAACTCGATCTTCAATCTCGTGTCGCACGTGAGCGCCGGCCAATGGTCGGCGATCGTGCCGCGTCAGCTTTTGCGCTTTCTCGGCGTGCCGCCGGGCACGCGGGCGATCGAGCTCGTCGAGCCGGTCGCACAACGCACCATCGGCCTCGTGATGAGCGACCGGGAGCCGCCCTCGCCGCTCGCCCGCAACCTGTTCGCCATGAAATTGCCCGCCGACGTTGCGGCGCTCATCCAGCCGCCGGACCAGTTTGAAGGAAAAGAAGGCAAGGCCATTCGATAGACGTTTCCTATCGCACCTTCCAAACGTTCAATTTGAACCTGCCCCCGCCCGGGCGCATGAATTCATTCGATCCGGGAGGAATAAGTTGTCTGGCCGAACGGCTTTTGATGTTGATCTGGCCCGAACGCTGATCGATCGCAAGCGGACGCTGCCGGGCGCGACGCTTCCGATCCTGCACGATTTGCTTGAGCAATTCGGCTACATCGACGACGCCGCCATCCCACTGATCGCCGACGCGCTCAACATCTCGAGAGCCGAAGCCCTCGGCGTCGTCAGTTTCTACCACGATTTCCGCCGTTCGCCGGTTGACGGCCGGGTCCTGAAACTTTGCCGCGCCGAATCCTGTCAGGCCATGGGATGTGAAGACCTCGTTTCCCATCTCGCCGTGCGCCACGGCGTCACGGTCGACGGCGTGGACGAAGGTTCAGGGATTCGCGTCGAATCGGTCTACTGCCTCGGCAACTGCGCTCTCTCCCCCGCCGCGCTCATCGACGGCGAACCGATCGGCCGTCTCGACCGTGATCGCCTCGACGCGCTCGTCGCCGGCGCCCAGCGGAAGATGCAATGAGCGCGCGCGTTTTCGTTCCGGCCGATTCTTCGGCGCTGTCGGTTGGCGCTGACGCCGTCGCCGGCGCGATTCTCGGTGAGGCGCGCCGCCGCGGCGTCGATATGACGATGGTGCGCACAGGTTCGCGCGGCCTCTTTTGGCTCGAGCCGCTCATCGAGGTCGAGACCGCGGCCGGCCGCATCGGCTATGGACCGGTCGCGCCGGATGAGGTTGCGCGGCTGTTCGAGGCGGGCTTCCTGACTGGCGGCCTGCATCCCAAGGCGCTCGGGCGCGTCGAGGACATCCCCTATCTGGCGCGGCAGCAGCGGCTTATTTTTACCCGCTGCGGGCTCACCGATCCGCTGTCGATCGACGATTACCGGCGTCATGGCGGCCTTCGGGGCCTCGAGCGCGCATTGCGCCTCGGCCCCAAGGCGACGATCGAGGAGATTCTGGCCTCGGGCCTGCGCGGGCGCGGCGGCGCGGGCT
>JBAUXQ010000136.1:0-6334 GCA_049584355.1 Roseiarcus sp.
CCGAACGGCGCGAGACAATCGAGAAAGCGGCGGCAGAGCGCGGATGAGACGGGTTCGGCGCCGACGCCGATTTTGCGAACGTCGCCGAGCCGCCAGGATCGCTCCGGGTGGGCTTCAACGGCGCGGACGATGAGAGAGACGCCGAAATTGGTCATTGTCGCATGGGTGGCGCCTGTCTCTTCCATGGCGTCGAGCCAGAGCAGCGGATTGGCGACAAAGCACTCCGCGTCGAGATGGACTTTGCGCTTCAGGTTTGGCGCGGCCAGCCCCAATCCCATCACGTGGTCGTAAGGCGACCATGACAGAAACGTGCTCGCGTTTTCCGCGTCCGGCAATTTCGGCCACCAGCGAGCCAGCACCGCGCCTTCGTTGAGGCCGACCATCTTCGGTCGACCTGTCGCCCCGGAAGTCAGGATGGCGAGGCAGAGCCGGTCATTGCCGGCTTCGACGGCGTCGGGGATTTCCTGCCGTCCGCGCGACGACTTGACCAAGTCTGGGAAGAAAACGGCGTCGAGGGGAGCGTTCGCGGAAAATTGCAAGTCGTCGGTGATGAGCGTCGCCCCATTCAGGACCTCTCGAACGAATGCAAGAACCCCTTCGCGTCCCTTTTCGCCGAAGCGCCGTCCAATGTCGTGAACCAGCGGCACGGCGACGAAGCCGGCGAGGGCAGACGCCCAAAGCGCCGGGATGAAATCCTCGCTGTTGCGAAGATTGATGATCAGGCCGTCGCCGGAGCGCATTCCGCGCTCTCCGAGGCCCACAGCGAGGGCAGCCGCCATCTCGAGCGTTTCCCGGTAGGTCGAAGTCCGGTGCGGCCTGTTCGCCTTCGCGTGGATGAAATGCCCGTCCGGGATGCGCGCGGTTGCGCCGATGATCGCGGCCGCCAATGAGGCGTACGGCGCGGCCTCGACGCTCTCGCCATACGCGATGGCGAGCGTCATGCCGTCCAATCCTCGCTTTCGTGCACCGAGACGGCGTAGTATTTTTCGATCTTGCTGACCTCCGACCTGACGTGTTCCCGCCCGTGGGCGGAATAGCGCCAATTCGACGATGAATAATGCCTGCTCGGGTAGCAGACCCATCCGATCTCGACCGAGCTCGGGAACTGGCGCCGAGCCGCGATTATCGCTCGCCTGATGTGATAATGGATGGTGACCAGCAAGATCGACCGCAGCTCGGCGAGCCCAATGCTCGCGTCGATGAGCTCCCTGGAAAATGTCATATTCTGATCGGTATGTGTGGCTCGGGGCTCGACCAGGATGTCCGCCTCGGGAACCCTCGACGCGAGTGCAACCGCCGCCATTTCGGTGGCTTCCGTGGCTTCGATCTTCGAATTGTAACCGCCGGTGAAGAGAAGCCGTCTGACGCGGCCCTCCTGGTACAATTCGACCGCCCGCATGACCGGCCGCCGCCAATCGCTCATGCCAAGAACGATAGCGACGTCCGCGTCCAGAAGATTATCTGGAGCGAAAATGTATTCACCGACTTGCGTGATGTCCATGTGCGTTCCCGCGGGTCTCTAAAACATCGCGCAGAGATCGTCTAGTTTACGTTAACTGGGTCAGTTTGTTTCGTAACTTCCGGACGCGCTTCGCGGATTTGCTCAGGGCGTCGAGCGACAACGTTCCGTCCGCGAGGGCGTCTGTCATCCATGAGGCGATCGACGCCGGCAGGGCGGGATCGTAATTCGTGCGGTTTCTGACGAGCAGCGCGTCATTGCCCGCTTGAAGAGCTTGCACGATCGTCGAGCGCCGAGCGAAACCGTATCCGACCGCGCCCATGTCGAGATCGTCTGTCATGGCGACGCCATCGAAGCCGAGTTGGTCGTGCAGGAGCCCGGTCACGATTTCGCGCGACAAAGCCGCCGGCCTGCCATCGGAGGCGACGGTTCTGAGAACCGAATAGCCGCTCATGACCGCATCGACGCCTCCTTCGCTGATGAGGCGCCGGAACGGCGCGAGATCGGCTTCGGACCAGACCGCCGAAATGTCGGGCGCCCACTCGTGACTATCGCTTTGCGCGCCGCCCTGACCCGGGAAATGCTTGAGAACACAGCAGACGCCGCTCGCCTCGAAACCGCGGACAAATGCCCCCGCGTAGGCCGTCACTGTGTCGGCGTCGCCGCTGAACGCCCTGCCGTAGTGGCCGATCGCCGGGTTGCCGGCGTTCTCGAGGTCGACGACGGGGGCAAGGTTCAGATTGAATCCGAGCCGCGCCACCGCGCGTCCGGCCTCCGCATAGACCGCCTGCGCTTCTGCGACGGTGTGATCCACCGCAACCTGCCGGGCGGAAGGAAGCCTGGCGCACCCGTGCGCCTCGGTCAGCCTCTGCACGGCGCCTCCCTCGTGATCGATGGCGACGATCACCTTTCGGGGCGCCCCGGCCGAAAAAATCCTCACAAGCCCCAGGACGTCGTCCTTGTCGCCGACGTTGTCTTTGACGAAGACGACCCCGCCGACCGCACCGGAGCGAATCTGCTCGGCCAGCGCCTGCGCCGAGGGAGATTGAGCGTTGCTGCCCGAAAATCCGGCGATCAGCAGTTCGCCTGTGAGTGCCCGCGTCTGGTCCGTCGGCGCGGTCGCGGCCAATCGCGCTTTGTCCGCGCCCACGAGCGCCGCCGACGCCCCGGCGATGCCGAGCAGGATATTGCGGCGGTTCATGGCGCTCCGCGGCTTACCTAGGGGTCGTGAATCGGGATTTGAGGACCGATCGCTCCAACGCGGTCAAAACTATGCGCTCCGCGCGTGCCGGCGCAAGCCGGCTGAGCGAGCGGCCCTTGACGTTACTCAGGGAACCAACCCGTAGCAGTCTGTAAGACGGCGCCACGGACGTTGCATTCGGGGTTCCAGCAGTTGTTCCCCGTTCCGCAAAGCAGCGTTTCGTTGCGCCAGTCGTCTGGTCCCAGAGGCGCCAACGTTGGCTGGGCTCGGAGTCTCGGCGCCGGCTGGGGCGGGCGCGGCGACGCAACGACAAGCGCAACAGACGGGAGCGTGCTGCTTACCGCATCCCAAAGGATGATGGTCCCAGCTTGAATGTCATGGTTTCGGGCACATCGCCCCACTCGTCACCCAGGCCTCAACGAGCGCGCCCGCTTGCTGCTGCGTGCCTGGCGCCGGTTTACGACCCGCCCCTGGCGCCCACGCCCAGCCGACCAGATGGTCCTCGCCGATATGTTCAACGAGGCTCGTCAGCGCGCGGTTGCCGTTGCGCGCGGGATCCTTGATCTGGGCGCAGATCTCGCCGATCGTCTTGCCTTCCCAAGCCATCTCGCGCGGCGCGAGATGCCAGATCGGGTTTCCGGGCACTATGCCGAAGTTCGCCCCCTGATGGCAGATCGGACATCGCATCGCCGGAAGGCCGAAGCCGTCGGCGCCCCGTTCGACCGGAGGCTGATGCAATCGCGCGGTGTCGCCCTGGCGCGGGCGGTCGCCAGCGGGATGGCAATTGAGACAGCGGGGGCTGGTCAGCACCTTGCCGAGCTCGGTAAAATAAGCGGCTGACCGCGCAGCCGGATCGCTGATCGACGAAAAGCTCTCAACGCTTGCGAGACTGTCTGGAGCGACGCCTGAAACAGCGTAGGCGGTGAATACGTTCGCCGGCAGCGCCACGGCTGCGACGAAGAGCGTGGTCCGCAAGTCAATCCGCATGGTCAACTGCTTCGCAGGTAGCGCGCCGGATCCTCGAGGATCACGTCACGCACCGCTTGATGATATTTGATGTAGCCGGTGCAGCGGCAGAGGTGGCCGTCCAGAGCCTCGGCGATAGTCTTCTCAAGATCGACGCGCGCGATCGGATCCCTCGCCAGGCGCTCGAGGAGAACCTGGCCCTCGTTGAGAAAGCCCGGCGTGCAATAACCGCACTGGAAAGCGAAATGTTCAATGAAAGCCTTCTGCAAGGGGGTGAGCTCGCCGTCCTTCGCATGGCCTTCGACAGTGCGAATCGATTTGCCGTTGAAGCTTGCGGCCGGGACGATGCAGGTCGGACTCGTATAACTAGCCCGATCGGGGTCATCGATGATGACCGCGCAACTTAGACATTGCGCGGCGCCGCAGCCGAATTTGGTGCCCGTCATGCCCAGATATTCGCGCAGGAAATCGTTCATTGTCAGATCGTCGCGCACGTCCTGTGGGCCGTAGGCGCGCCCATTGATGGTGACAGTGAGCGACGTCATTTGGACGCTTCCCCGAGCACGGCCTGTTTGAGCATGGTTTGGGTCACCGGCAAGGATCGGAAGCGGCGACCGGTCGCATCGTAGATGGCGTTAAGAAGCGCAGGGACTATTGGCGTCATCACGACTTCGGCCATGCCCTTCGGCCGCTCGTCGGCGTCAACTGGCGGCAATACCTCGACCTCAAGCCGGTCAAGCGGCAGATCCGACCCCCGCGCGACGAGGTACTGACCGAGGTTCCATTTCCCGTTGCCGGGTCCGTCCTCGTAAAGCGGCAGCGTCTCGAGCAACGCGTAGCCGACGCCCATGGCGAAGCCGCCTTGCGCCTGTCCCAGCACGACCTCCGGGACTAACGCCTGGCCGCATTCGAGCACGCTGTACGCCTTCGCGATCCGCAGCGCGCCGGTTATGCGATCGATTTCGACGCGAACCACAGTGCCGCACAGCGTCGAATAAGTGGGACCGCTCTGGTTGAAGACGGTAGGGGGAAACCTGACGCTGGTGCGATCAAGACGAACGAAATCGCCGCCGCCGTGGCGTACAGCAAGGGCATCGATGTCGGCCGTCCACTGCTCTCCAGCCATCGTGAAGGTCGCTTGCGACCAAGCCCAGCGATTGAAGCCATGGGTCATCGCTCCGGTGACGCCATTCTGTGCGTGCGCCTTGGCCGCAACCGCCTCCAAGGTCAGCGGGGCAAGTCCGGGCAGGATGAGCCGCCCGTCCTTCCAGCTAGCCTTCTCCCATTCCGCGGCCCTGGGATCGCCCGGCGCGACGCCCCAAAATTCGAGCGCCGCCGGCCACAGGCAAAAGCGGAAAACGACTCGCGCGGCCTCGGCCGCCGCGTGCGTCCCGGCAAAGGCGCCGGTCGAGGCGGCAGTCGCCGAGCTGATCGACGGCACCCAGCGCGGATCGCGCGCCGCCGCGTCCTGCGCCTCCTGAGTGATGGCGTAGGAGTCGCCGGAGGTGACGAGATCGAGCGCCTCGAATCCGTCGACCTGGGCGAGGGCGATTTCGTCGGCGACGCCGCCCAGATGGGTTGCGATCCGGTTGGCCGCCGCTGTCCCGACAGCGTTGCCGATCTCGGTCGCGTCGCAACGGATCGTGATATGACCGTCGGGCGCGATCTCGACGGTTCCCAGCACCGTATCCCCTCCGGTGCCGTAGTTCTTGCTGGCGGTGGCGACGCCGGTCCCGACGAGAATTCCCGCCTCCCGCCCGCGCGCCTTCTCCTCCGCGCGCTGGTTCCAGATCGGATGCTTCTCCAGCTTGTCGAGGATCTCCGGGGTGCGGATCGACACGCTGTACGTGTTTCCGGCCATGATCCGGCCGCCGGGCGCGAGCGCGTTGCGGCGGCGGAACTCGAATGGGTCGAGCGGCAGCGCCGTGCAGATCTCGTCGACCATGACTTCGAGCGCGGTCGTCGACTGCACGGTTCCATAACCGCGCATCGAGCCCGCGGTCACGCCGCGCGAGTGGAACGCATAGGTGGTGATGTCGACTTTCGGGACATAGTAAATGCCGAGCGCCATGTTAGCGGAGACGGTCGCCACGCTGACTGAAAAATTCGCGAGGCCGCCGCCATCGAGCGCGTGGTCAGCGGCGAATCCGGCGATTTTGCCGGTCGCCCGATCAACCCCCATTTGGGTGCGGATCTTGAAGGCGTGCCGCTTGATGCCCGATTGAAACTGCTCGTAGCGGTTGTTCGCGAGCCGGACTGGATGGTTCGGGAAGAACATCGCCGCCAATGCGACGTAAAGTGGAAACGGCGTGTGGTCGCGCCCGCCGAATCCGCCGCCGCAATAGGCGGAACTGATGTTGATGCGCCCCGGCTTCACGGCTGCCTGCGCGTCGCCGAGCAGATACGCGACCGCAGTCACAGCCTCGTAGGGTGACTGCGAGCCGACAACGAACTCGAGGTTTTTACTCGAGGCGTTAAACCAGGCAAGGCCACTTTCCGGCTCGAGAAACATCGGGTCGACCGATTGGGTTTCGAATTCGCGGTCCAGCACCAAGAGGGCCGGATTGTCCGCCGCGAGTTCAGACCGGATCTGCTCGCCATGGTCGGCGGCTTCGGCATAGGCTTGCCCGCTCGGGCTCGGCAGTCGCGCCCATATCGGCCGCCCGGTGTCCTCGAAAAAACCCGGACTAACCCAGCCGTTCTTGAAC
>JBAUXQ010000137.1:0-9139 GCA_049584355.1 Roseiarcus sp.
CGCGAGCATGGCGCGCGCGTCTTCGAGGGTCGCGCAATCCCCGTTGACGATAACCGGGATCCGGACCGCCTCGACCACCGCGCGGGCAGCGGCCCAATCGGCGCGGCCGTTGTAGAACTGGGCGCGAGTCCGCCCGTGGACGGTCGCCATCCGCGCCCCCGCCTGTTCGGCCCGGCGGGCGAGTTCGGGCGCGTTGAGCGAAGCCTCGTCCCAGCCGAGACGCATCTTGACGGTCACGGGAACCCGCACCGCCTCGACCACCGCGGCTATGATACGCTCGGCGTCATCGAGATCGCGCATCAGCGCCGCGCCGGCCAGCGCGCCCGACACCCGCCGCGCCGGACAGCCCATGTTGATGTCGATGAGCGCGGCGCCTGCGCCGACGACCCTTCGCGCGGTCTCGGCCAGCGCCCCCGCTTCCCGGCCGACGAGCTGGACGGCGTGGGGAGCCAATCCGTCGCCCTCGGCGCGCATCGACGCTTCTGCGTCGCCATTAAGATAGGTCTCGGCCGCGACCATCTCCGAAAAGACCAGCGCCGCCCCGAAACGGCGCGCGATCCGCCGCATCGCCAGATCGCTCACCCCCGACATTGGCGCGAGCAAAGCCCGTCCCTCGAGCCGGATCGGTCCGATGGCGATGATGGGGGTGGCGCCTAAAGAATGAGCACACTTCATTCTGCCTACACTCTAGTCAGTTGAATGGCGAAGGCAAGCGGAGACGTCAAGCCTGGTCGCCGGGTCCGGGGAACAGATGGTCGATCCGCCCGCTCGCCCGATAGGCGGCGAGGCCGATCCATTCGTGCAGCGCCAGCACGAAGGTCTTGAGGTTTCCCAACGGATCGAAGGTCGGGCGCAGATCGTCGACCCACCGCCCGGCGGTGTAAAAGGAGACCGGATAGGCGATCGGGTGAAATCCCGCCTTTTCGAACACGCCCATCGCGCGCGGCATGTGGAAGGCGGAGGTGACGATAAGCCAGCGCTGCGACGCTTCGGGATGAACGATCGCGGCGGTGAAGCGGGCGTTTTCGTCGGTGTTGCGAGCCTTGTCCTCGATCGTCACCCGATCACGGTCAACGCCCATCGCAACCATCAGGTCCCGGGCTCGCGCCGCTTCGCTCGAAGTCCCTCCGAGCACCGAGTTGGTGCCGCTGGTGTAGACGACGCGCGCCTGCGGAAAACGCTTGGCCAGAATGACTGCCTCGGTGATCCGCTCGCCGCCTTCGTCGAATATCGTCTGGCCGCGGGCGGCGCTCATGGGGTCGCTGATGGCTCCCCCGAGCACGACGATGCCATATGGCGGATCCAAATCGGCAGCCGGCTGCGGGAACCGATTTTCCAGCGGGGCGAGCAGCGCCGCGCGCAAAGGGAACGTCGCGGCGACAAACAGAATGAGGATCGCCGCGAGCGCCAGCCAACGCCCGAACCGGGCGCGCGACCCGAAGCAAAGCAATACGCCGACGAGCGCGCCGATCAACAAGAGATTGATCGGCGAAGCAAGCATCCAGAATATCTTCGAAGCGACGAAAAACACCGATAGCGCCATCCTTTGACTTCGGCCCTTGTGGCAAGAGCCAAGGCTTGTCGCAAGTCGCGCCGTCGCCTAACTTGAACTTTGATTCAAAGAGGATCGCGATGAAGTTCTTCCGCGATGTCGTGGCCGCGATCGGCCACACGCCGCTTATCAAGCTCCGCGCCGCTTCCGAGGCGACGGGGTGCACGATTTTGGGCAAGGCCGAATTCATGAACCCGGGCGGCTCGGTCAAGGACCGCGCGGCGAAAGCGATCATCGACGACGCGATCGCCCACGGCGCATTGCGCCCGGGCGGCGTCGTCGTCGAGGGCACTGCCGGCAACACCGGAATCGGCATCGCGATGGTGGCGGCCGCGCTCGGCTATCGGGCGGCGATCGTCATCCCCGACACCCAGGCGCAGGAAAAGAAGGACATGCTGCGCCTTGCCGGCGCGGAACTGATCGAGGTTCCCGCAGTCCCCTATTCCAACCCCAACAACTACGTGCGCTATTCGGGGCGCCTCGCCGAGGCGCTGGCCAAGACCGAACCGAACGGCGCCGTGTGGGCGAACCAGTTCGATAACGTCGCCAACCGGCGCGGCCACTACGAGACGACCGGGCCGGAGATTTTCGACGACCTCCGCGGCAAGCTGCATGGGTTCGTGAGCGCCGTCGGCACCGGGGGAACGCTCGCCGGCGTCGGCATGGCGCTCAAGGAGCGTGACCCCAACATCAAGATCGCGCTCGCCGATCCGCCAGGGGCTGCGCTCTATTCCTACTATACGACCGGCAAACTCAAGATGGCCGGCTCCTCGATCACCGAGGGAATCGGCCAGAGCCGGGTCACCGCCAACCTTGAAGGCGCGCCGGTCGATTTCGCCTATGAGATTCCCGACGACGAGTCCGTGCCGATCGTCTTCGACCTCGTGGCGCACGAGGGTCTCTTGCTCGGCGGTTCGTCGGGGGTCAACATCGCCGGCGCGCTCCACCTCGCCCGCGAGCTCGGCCCCGGCCACACCATTGTGACGCTCTTGTGCGATTCCGGCGCCCGTTACGCCTCCAAGCTGTTCAATCCCGCGTTTCTGCGCTCGAAGGACCTGCCGGTCCCCGACTGGCTGGAGGCGAAGGGAAAGACGCCCAAGGTGTTCGTCTAAATGACCCAGGCGCTGTTTCGCGACGACGCTTATCGAACCGAGACCGAAGCGACGGTGATGTCCTCGGAGGCGCGGGGCGTGGCGCTCGATCGCACGGTCTTCTACCCGCAAGGCGGAGGGCAGAGCGGCGATCGCGGGGCGCTCATCTTCGAGGGCGGGTCGCCGATGGCGGTCGTCAACACGGTCTACGACGCCGACCGCGCGACCATTCTGCATGTGCCGGCGGACGGCGCCGCCCTGCCCCCGCCGGGCGCGCGGGTGATCGCCCGCATCGACTGGGCGCTGCGCTTTAAGCGCATGCGCGCCCATACCGCGCTCCATCTGCTCTCGGTCGTCCTGCCCTACCCGGTGACCGGCGGATCGGTCGGCGACGCCGAGGGGCGGCTCGATTTCGATTCGGGCGAGGCCGTCCTCGACAAGGCCGAGGTCGAGCGCCGGCTCAACGAACTGATCGCGCTCGACGCGGCGGTGAGCCACCGCTGGATCGCCGACGCCGAGCTTGAGGCCAATCCGGGTCTGATCAAGACCATGTCGGTCAAGCCGCCGATGGGAACGGGCCATGTCCGCCTGATCGAGATCGAGGGCCTCGACCTCCAGCCATGCGGCGGGACCCATGTCGCGCGCACCGGCGAGATCGGCCACGCGGCGGTGACCGGAATCGAGAAGAAGGGCAAGATCAACCGTCGCGTGCGTATCGCGCTCGGCGCTGCTTAAGCCGGACTGGAGCCCATGCCCTCGCGCAACTTCCGCACCACGGCAGATCTCGCGGCCGAGCTCGGCGACGCCGATCTTGGGGTGATCGACGCGTCCTGGCACCTGCCGGCGGCCGGGCGGATCGGCGCGTCGGAGTTTCAGGAGGGGCATATTCCGGGCGCGGTCTTCTTCGACATCGACACGATCGCCGATATAGAACGCGGTTTGCCGCATATGCTGCCGAAGCCCGGGCCGCTGGCCAAGGCGATGAGCGCGCTCGGGCTCGGCGACGGCATGCGCTTCGTGGTCTATGACGCGCTCGGGCTCTACGCGGCGGCGCGGGTATGGTGGACGCTGCGCGCCTATGGGGTCGAGGACGTTCGTATTCTCGAGGGCGGCCTGCCGAAATGGATCAAGGAGGGGCGCCCGCTCGAAAGCGGCGCGGCGCGCCCGCGGCGGCCGCGCTCCTTCACCCCGCGCCTCGACGAAAGCTTCGTCGCCTCGCTCGACGAGGTGCGCGAGGCGCTTTCGAGCGGCTCGGCGCAGGTGGTCGATGCGCGACCCGCCGACCGCTTCCACGGCGTGACGCCGGAGCCGCGGGAAGGCCTCAAGAGCGGTCACATGCCCGGCAGCCTCAACCTGCCGTTCGTGGACATCGTCGAGCACGGTCGCCTGAAGTCTCCCGACGCGCTCAAGGCCGAGTTCGCCGCGCATGGGGTCGACTTGAGGAAACCGATCATCACGAGCTGCGGCTCTGGCGTGACCGCGGCGATCCTGGCGCTGGCGGTGGAGGAGGCCGGCGGCAAGGTCGAGGGTCTCTACGACGGCTCGTGGGCCGAGTGGGGCTCGCGCGACGATTGCCAGGCGGTGACCGGGCCGGCTTGAGACCGGGCGGACCGCGGGCCTCTGCTTTTCCAAGCCAAATCCAAATTTAGCCAAATCCAGCCAAGCCCGGGCTAAAGCGAGCAAAATCCAGCAAAATTTTTGGCTTGGATTTCCTTTGATTCCCTTGTCGGAAATGAGCCTTTTCAAGAGGTTGCGCCGACCCCCTGGGGCAAAAAATCTTTGTCCGCGTGCAGCGCGCCTTAAAAACAACCGCACGTTGCCAGTCGCAGCCGAGGCGAGGACCCAATCGCTCATGATGGGACAATAGCACCGATTTCTGTTTTACGGAATAAATTGCTGCGCGCTTTTCCGCCAGTCACTTGGCGCGCTCCCCTTTCGGGTTGCCGACGACTTCGCCGTCCTCCTTCACGAACCGGCCGATATTCGGGTTGGGCAGGAGGTCGAGCACTTTTTCCGAAGGGCGGCAGAGCCGGACGCCTTTCGGCGTCATGACGATCGGGCGGTTGATGAGGATCGGGTGCGCCAGCATGAGATCGATCAGCTGATCGTCCGACCACTTCGGATCGCCAAGTCCAAGCTCCGCGTAAGGCGTGCCCTTCTCGCGCAGCAACGCACGCGGCGAAATGCCCATCGCGGCGATCAATTCGACCAGCCGCTCACGGGTCGGCGGATTTTTCAGATATTCGATGACCACCGGCTCCTCGCCGCTCTGGCGGATCATGGCGAGCGTGTTGCGCGACGTGCCGCAAGCCGGATTGTGATAGATCGTGATCGTCATAAGCGCGCCTCGGCCTTCAACGGATCGGACGCATCGGCCTCCTCGCGCAAGAGCCAGCCCATCAGCGCCAAAGCACAGACGGCGCCGAGCAATTCGGCGGCGATGAATCCCGGCAGGTCGACCGGACGGATGCCGGAAAAAGTGTTGGTGAGCGAGCGCGCGATCGCCACCGCCGGATTGGCGAACGATGTCGAGGCGGTGAACCAATAGGCGGCGGCAATGTAGAGGCCGACCAGCCAGGGCACGGCCGACCGTTCGAAGCGGACGCCGGCCAGGATCGTCGCGACGAGGCCGAAGGTCGCGACCCATTCGGCGAACCATTGCGCCCCGCCGGTACGCGCCTTCTCGGAGAGCGCGATCAGCGGCAGGGCGAACATCAGGTGGGCGACGATCGCGCCCGCGACGCCTCCGGCCACTTGGGCGACTATATAGAGCGCCGCGTCGCGCGGTCTCATGTCGCGCTTGAGGGCGAACACGAGCGACACCGCAGGATTGAAATGCGCGCCCGAGATCGGGCCGAAGATCGTGACGAGCACAACGAGCATGGCGCCGGTCGGCAAAGTGTTGCCGAGGAGCTGGAGCCCGACGTCGTTGGTGAGGCTCACGGCCATGATCCCCGAACCGACGACGGTCGCGACGAGCAGCGCGGTTCCGAGCGCCTCCGCCGTAAGCCGCCGAGGGAGATCGAAGGCCATGGTCAGCCGGCCTTCTTGGAGCCCGAGGACGAGCCTTCCATCCGGCCGATTTCGCGCAGTTTGGCCTGCAGCGCCATCATGCTGATGCTCCGCATCGGGAGCGCGGTGAACACCGTAATGCGGTTCCGGAGAAACTTGAACGCGGTGACGAAGGCGGCTTCTCGCTGAACTGGAGTCCCTTCGACCGCCGCCGGATCCTCGATGCCCCAATGCGCGGTCATCGGCTGGCCCGGCCAAACGGGGCATGCTTCTCCGGCCGCGCTGTCGCAGACGGTGAAGACGAAATCGAGTCGAGGAGCGCCGGGCGCTGCAAACTCGTCCCACGGCTTCGAGCGATAGCCGTCGATCGGGTAGCCGAAAGACTCGAGCACCTTGATCGCGAGCGGATTGACCGCGCCCTTGGGATGGCTCCCGGCGGAAAACGCGGCGAAGCGCCCCGCCCCCTCCTTGCGCAAAATACCTTCGGCCATAATTGAGCGGGCCGAATTGCCGGTGCAGAGGAACAGGACGTTATAGAGCGCGTCATTCACCGGCGATCTCCCTGACGCAATTGACCGCATCGCACTCGGACACACTGATTCCGCCGCAAAGCTCGGGGTGACCCTGGCAGCAGTCGCGCATGATGAAGTCGATCAGGGCCCGCATCCCGGCATAGTCCGCCGCGTAGATGATCTGGCGCTGCTTGCGGGTCGCCCGGATCAGGCCCGCGCGCTCCAGTTCCTTCAAGTGGAAGGACAGCGTCGGCGGCGCGACAGCGAGGCGCTGTGCGATCTCGCCGGCAGGCACGCCATCGGGCCCCTGCTGCACCAACAGACGGAAAATCGCGAGCCGCGTCTCATGCGCGATCGCAGACAGACGGGTCAGGGCTTGCCTCTCTTCCATAATTCGACAATAGTCGAAACATCCATCGGATGCAAGCGCGCAAACGGAGGCGACAATGCAAGATGAGGACGAGGTTCGGACGCGGGTGCGCGAGCGTTACGGCGCGATCGCGCGGGAGACGGGAAGCTGCTGCGGCCCGTCGTGCTGCGCCCCGGAGATGGCCCCTGACGGTCTCAACGTGATCGGGGACGCCTATCAAGGCGTGGCGGGCCACGTGGCGGAAGCGGACCTCAATCTCGGTTGCGGCGTGCCGACGCAGCACGCGGCGCTGAAACGCGGAGAGACCGTGCTCGATCTCGGCTCGGGCGCGGGGAACGATGTGTTCATCGCCCGCCACGAGGTTGGCGCGGAAGGGCGCGTGATCGGGGTCGACATGACGCCGGACATGATCGCCCGGGCGCGCGCGAATGCGCGAAAGCTCGGCTTCGACAATGTCGAGTTCAGGCTCGGCGAGATCGAGCGTCTCCCGGTCGAGAGCGGCGCCGTCGACGCGATCATCAGCAACTGCGTTCTGAACCTCCTGCCCGACAAGGCGCCTGCGTTCGCCGAAATGTTCCGCGTCCTGCGGCCAGGCGGCCGATTCTGCGTTTCGGATATCGTCGCCACCGGTCCGTTGCCCGAAGCCGTGCGCCAGGCGGCGGAACTCACCGTCGGCTGCGTCGCCGGCGCGCTTCCCGAGGCCGAGTATTTCGAATTGATCGAGGCTGCCGGCTTCGAAGGCGCGCGCAACGCTAAGGAGCAGCCGATCGCGCTGCCCGACGAGGCGCTTTCGCCCCATATGAGCGGCCACGACATCGCCGCATTCCGCGCCTCCGGCTTCGGGCTCAAGAGCGTGACGGTGCTGGCGGCGAAGCCGATCGCCTGAATCAGTCGCGTACGACTGCCTCGCCTCGACATCGCGCCGCCCAAGTCGTGAGCCTATGGAAGGCTCGCGGGGCAAACACCGATGCATGAGGCCGGAGCATGTCGATGAGAGTGAACCCAGAGCCAGCGCCGACCGCTGGGACTGGCAGGAACATTCAAGCCTGCGGGCGCAAGGTCTTCTCGGCGATCCCCGCCTTCGCCATCGGAGTCCTTGTCATGACAGCCGCGCCCGCGACCGCCCAGCAGATCACGCCCGCTGAAGCGCGCGCCATCGCCAAAGAGGCGACGATCTACGGCTTCCCGCTGGTCGACAGCTATCGCGTCCAGTATTCGTATTTCGTCGATCGCGGCGGCGATCAATTCAAGGCCCCCTGGAACACGATCTTCAACACCGCGAGGGTCTACACGCCCGCCGACACGGCGATCCAGACGCCGAACTCCGACACCCCCTACTCATTTGTCGGCGCCGACCTGCGCGCCGAGCCGCTGGTGCTCTCCGTGCCGGCGATCGGCAAGGATCGTTACTACTCGCTCCAGTTCGTCGATATGTACACGTTCAACTTCGCTTATGTGGGCAGCCGGGCGACGGGCGACGACGCGGGCAATTTCCTCCTCGCCGGGCCGAACTGGCATGGCGAAACGCCTCCGGGCATAAAGGCGGTGATCCGTTCCGAGACCGAATTTGCGTTCGTCCTCTACCGGACGCAGCTTTTCGGCCCCGACGACATCGACAACGTCAAGAAAATCCAGGCTGGATACAAGGTTGAGCCTTTGTCGCAGTTCCTCGGCAAGCCGGCGCCCCCCGCGGCGCCCGCCGTCGACTTCATCAAGCCGCTGAGCCCCGAGGCGGAAAGAACGTCGCTCGAGTTTTTCAATGTCCTGAACTTTGTGCTTCAGTTCTGCCCGCCGAATCCAGCCGAGACGGACATCCTGGCCCGGTTCGCCAAGCTCGGAATCGGCCCGCACGGAACATTCGACGCGAAAGCGCTTTCCCCGGAAATGCTGAAGGCCGTCCAGGACGGCATGGCCGACGCGTGGGCGGAATTCAAAACGTACAAGGAAACGCAACTCGACACCGGCAAGCGCACCAGCGCGGACGCGTTCGGCACGCGCGAGTTCCTCAACGGTGACACCCTCGCCCGCTTCTCGGGCGCGGTGCTTGGCATCTACGGTAACTCGAAGGACGAGGCGATATACCCGGTCTATTTCGTCGACAGCGCCAAAAAGCCGCTGAGCGGGGCGAACGCTTATGAGCTGCGTTTCGCGCCGGGCGACCTTCCTCCGGTCAACGCCTTCTGGTCGCTGACCCTCTATGAGCTGCCTTCGAGCCTGCTGTCGGCCAATCCGCTCAACCGCTACCTGATCAATTCGGCGATGTTGCCGGGCCTCAAGCGCGATGACGATGGCGGCGTCACGCTTGCCATCCAGCACGCCGATCCGGGCGCCGGCGAGCAGGCGAACTGGCTGCCGGCCCCGGCCGGACCGTTCTTCGTGGTCATGCGCCTCTATTGGCCGAAGGCCGACGCGCTCAACGGGCGATGGACGGCGCCCCCGCTCGTTCCCGTGAGCGACAAGGAAGCAGCGGCTACCGACGCCCCCGTTCCGGTCACCCCTGAAAACTTTGTCCGCGCCGAGAGCGACCGCTATCTGGGCAATCTCGTCAAGGAGGGCGGCGTCGGCAAGCTCTTCCATCGCCGGGCGCCGGCGGCGATCGACA
>JBAUXQ010000138.1:0-1515 GCA_049584355.1 Roseiarcus sp.
AAAACCAGCCGCAGGACGCGCCGCAGCCGACAGACGACGGCTTGGCGGTGGTGGCCGAAATCGGCGGCGACCTCCAGGCGCCGAGCGGCGAGGTCAATGCATTCGGTAGGCGAGGTCCGCGCACGGAAGAAGACCGCGATCGTCGCTCGAGACGCTCGCGCGGCCAGCGAAATCGTCCCTCTCAGCGACCGGATGGCGACACCATGCGCGAAACGAGAGCGCCAAGCTTCGACGCGCCCCCCTCGCTCGGGCTCGAGGAAGAATTCGCCGCATCCGAAGCAGACTATTCCCAAGCTCCGCCGCCCCCCAGCGACGCGGCCTCCGGCCGAGAGGCGACTGCCAAGCCGGCGCGAACCTCGGCTAATGAAGACGGCATCGAGCCGGCGCCGGTTGCCGCGGCTCAGGAGCATGATGTTGAGGAGTCTGCGCCGGTTACCGGCGCGGCGACAACCCCTGGCTCTTCTGCGCCGGCGGAGGCCAACACCATCGCTGAGCCAGCCTCGCCGCCCGCTCCGGCAAAGGACGAACCGCCGCGTCCGCGCCGCAGCGGCTGGTGGCAGCGGGCGCGCGCGAGCGTTATCGGCGAATAGCCCCATTCGCGTCGCGTGCGAATCGCGAGTATCGGCGGGCGCCTTCCGAGGCGCCTGCCGTTAAAGCGCTCGCACCCTCGCTTTGGCGGCTCTTTCCGTCGTGAGCCGGTTGCGAAGCGGCAAGCCGAACGCCTCCGACTCGATCTCGAATATGTCGCCCTTCCGCGTTTGGACGCCGTCGCTGAACGACAGCGTCGCGGTCCCGAAGAAATGGATATGGACGTCGCCCGGCCGCCGAAACAACCCATACTTGAAATGATGCGCCTCGAGATTGGCGATCGAGTGGGCCATGTTCTGTTCGCCGGACAGGAACGCTTTTTCCCAGATGACTTCCTTGCCTCGCCGGATGCGCGATACGCCGTGGAGGTCGGCCGGCAGTTCGCCGACCAGCAATTCCGGACCAAGGCTCGCCGGCCGCAACTTCGAATGCGCGAGGTAGAGATAGTTCTGCCGCTCAGTGACGTGATCGGAGAATTCGTTGCCGAGCGTGAACCCAATTCGAACCGGCGCGCCGGCGCTGTCGATCAAATAAATTCCGACGATCTCAGGCTCTTCACCGCCGTCGAGCGCGAAGGCTGGACTGGGCAGATCGCCCTCGGGCGCCGCGAGAATTGAACCGTCGCCCTTGTAGAACCACTCAGGCTGCGCGCCGGTTTCGTTCTTCGCCGGCTTGCCGCCCTCGAGGCCGAGCTTGAACATCCGCATCGAGTCGGTGAGCTTGGAAGGATCGGCGAGGTCCTTGTGCATCTTGTCGCGTCCCTCGGCGGAACCGAGATGCGTGAGGCCCGTCCCAGTCACGAAGACATGGGCTGGATCCTTGTGATCGATCGGCGCCAGCACGCGCCGTTCCTTCAACGCCCGAGCAAGATCGACCGGCTTTCCGACCCCGCGGTCGGCGATGAGCTTGCGGAGCGGAACGTCCTCG
>JBAUXQ010000139.1:0-7057 GCA_049584355.1 Roseiarcus sp.
TTCCAGCCGTTGATCTGGACCATGGCCGGCGTCAGAATCGCCGCGAACAGGCCGGGGAGGAAGAACAGGATCATCGGCACGGTGAGGGTCGGGGGCAGCGCCGCGGCCTTTTTCTCCGCCAAGGTCATCCGGTGGTCCCGGCTCTCCTGGCTCAAGACCCGAAGCGCCGCGCCGAGCGGCGTGCCGTAGCGCTCCGACTGCGAAAGGACAGTGGTCAGCGAGCGAATCGACTCCAGCCCCGTTCTCAAGCCGAGATTGTCGAAGGCGATCCGCCGCTCGGCCAGATAGGACATCTCGGCCGCCAGCAGCCCCATTTCCTCGGCCATCGAGACGCTTTCAATGCCGATCTCCTGGCTGACCTTGCGCACCGCATGTTCGATCGACATGCCCGATTCGGCGCAGATCAGAAGCAGGTCAAGGGTGTTGGGAAACGCCCGCTCAAGTTCCTTCTTCCGCTTGACGGTCTTGTTGCGCAGGAAGAGCTCGGGCGCTTTGATGCCGACGTAGCTGGCCGCGATGGCAACGCCGATCTTGACCATGACCGGCTGATTCCACTTGAGGATCGCGAACAGATAGATCGCGGCGACAAGAAAGAACGCGATCGGGGCCGCCAGGCGAAACGCCAGAAAGGCGTATTCCGCTCCTGCGCCGCGAAAGCCGGCCATCGCCAATTGCATCTTGGCCTTTTCGGTGCTGAGCCAGCTGGTGAGATTGAGGGTTTCGACCAATTGCTTGACGAGACCGCTCGGCTTCACCCTGAGGGTGGTTTTGCTTTGGGCCGCCTGCAGCCGCTCGCGCTCGCGCGCTCTTATCCGCTCGCGTTCGGAGCTTACCGCCTTGATGCGGCGCGACAGGGTATCCGGCTGCAGCCAGGGCATTGCGGCAGTGAGGACCGTCGCCGCCGAGCCGATCGCCGCGAACAGGACCGCCAGAAAATGAGCGTCCGAGAATTTTGCCAGCAGTTCGTCAAGCATGGGCGTCAGGCTCGATTAAAAGTCGAACGCGATCATCTTTTTCATCATCGCCACTCCTATCGCCATCCAGCAGATGGCGATCACGGAAATCATCCGTCCGTGACTGGTCGTCCACAACAATGAGACGTAATTCGGCGACGAAAAGTAAAGCGCTCCGACGACGAGAAACGGGACCGCGCCGATGATCGCCGCCGAGGCTTTCGCCTCCATGGACATGGCGCTGATCTTTCCTTTCATCTTCTTGCGCTCGCGCAACACGCGGGAAAGATTGCCCATGGCTTCCGAAAGGTTGCCGCCCGACTTGCCCTGGATGGCGATGACAATGGAAAAGAAATTTGTTTCAGTGATCGGAACCCGCTGGGCCATCCGCTCAACCGCTTCCGGCAAGGTCATTCCGAGCGAGAGCGATTCGACAACGCGGCGAAACTCCGACTTCACCGGCACGGGGCTTTCGGCCGCGGCGATCCGGATCGTATCGCCGAGCGGCAGACCGGACTTGATGCCGCGGACAATGATGTCGATTGCGGTCGGAAAGTTGGCGATGAACTTATTGATGCGGCGAATGCGCAGGCGCGCCAGCGTGAGTTGCGGCAGCCCGATTGTGCCCGTCACGCCAATCAAAAGCGTCAGCAATGCGCTTTTCGACTCGATGTAGGTGAAGGCGCTGAGAAACAAGCCAAAAAGCACGCTTCCAATCCAATATTGCTGCGTCGTGATCGAGAGTCCGGCCTGGTCGATCCGGGTCGCCAGGCTGACCCGCTGCTTGCCTTTCCTTTCGATATCGCGAAGACCGTCGGCGATCTGCTTTTTGCGCGCCGCCCGATCGACGCTCGCGGACGCGTTCAGAGCCTTCGCGTCGTGTTTGGCGACGGCTGTGCGACGCTTGTCGGCTCGCGAATCTCCGCCGACGAAGGCGTACGCCAGGCCGCCGAATCCAATCGCGAGACATGCCGCGACAGCTATCGGATTGACCATGCCAAGTTTCCTTTTCTCGCGCGCATACTACTGACCCTCCGCGACTTCCGAGATGTCCAGCGCGGCGGCCAGACGGGCCTCTTCGCCGTAGATGCGCGCGCGGTCCCAGAATCGCGGCCGCCCGATCCCGGTCGAACGGTGCCGCCCTTTCAGTTTGCCCTGAGCGTCTTCGCCGAGAATCTCGTAGACGAAGAGATCCTGGGTGATCGCGACGTCGCCCTCCATTCCGATCACCTCGGTCACCTGAGTGATACGGCGGGATCCATCGCGAAGGCGAGCGGCCTGGATGATGACGTCGACCGAGGACGTGATCATCTCGCGGATCGTTTTCATCGGCAGCGCGTAGCCGCCCATCGTGATCATGGATTCGATGCGGCTCAGCGCCTCGCGGGGGGAGTTGGCGTGCAAGGTGCCCATAGACCCGTCATGGCCGGTGTTCATCGCCTGCAGGAGATCGAACGCCTCCGGTCCGCGAACCTCGCCGACGATGATGCGTTCCGGCCGCATGCGCAGGCAGTTCCTGACCAGATCGCGCATCGTGATCTGGCCGACGCCTTCGAGATTCGGCGGCCGCGTCTCGAGCCGCACGACATGGGGTTGCTGGAGCTGGAGCTCGGCTGCGTCCTCACAGGTGATGATTCGCTCATCGACGTCGATGTAGTTCGTCAAACAGTTCAAAAGAGTCGTCTTGCCCGAGCCGGTGCCGCCGGAAATGAGGACATTGCAGCGCACGCGTCCAATGATCTTGAGGATTTCCGCGCCGGGCGGAGAGATCGCGCCAAGCCGGACCAATTGATCGAGCGTCAGCTTGTCGCGCCTGAACTTGCGGATCGTGAGCGCCGCGCCGTCGATCGCCAGCGGCGGCGCGATGACGTTGACGCGCGAGCCGTCGAGCAGGCGGGCGTCGCAGATCGGCGAAGCTTCGTCGACCCGGCGCCCGACCTGGCTCACGATCCGCTGGCAGATGTTCATCAACTGCGCATTGTCGCGGAAACGGACGTTGGTCAGCTGGATCTTGCCGCCGACTTCGATGAAACATCGCGTCGGACCATTGACCATGATGTCGGCGATGTCGTCACGCGCGAGCAGCGGCTCGAGCGGACCGAAGCCCAGGACGTCGTTGCAGATGTCGTCGAGCAAATCCTCCTGCTCGGCGATCGACAGCACCAAATTCTTGATCGTGACGATCTCGTGCACGATATCCCGAATCTCTTCCCGCGCGCTTTCGGGATCGAGTTTCGACAGTGCGGCGAGATCGATGGCCTCGATCAAGGCGCCAAAGATCAGGGATTTGGTCTGAAAATAGGTCTCCGATCGCCGTTCGGTCTGAACGGGCGCGCTCGTGGCCTGCTGGGCCTTGGGCGGCTCGGCGACCGTCGCCGCCGCCGCGACGCGTGATCCGGCGGCTTGGCCGCCAAAGCCCGCATTCGCGCGCTTGCCGAACATCGCTCAAATTCCTTTCCGCGCATGCGAGCGTTCAGCGGAGAAGACGCGCGCCATTGGGAAGCCTGTCATCGCCGCTTCCGACCGAATCTGGCGATCAGCGGCTCGAGAACGCCTCGCTTGGGCTTGCGTACGTCCGTCCGGCCCGCGAGCGCGGAAGCGAGATCGGCGAAGGCCTGCGCGGTTTTTCCGTTCGGTTCGATTTCGGCGATCATTTGCCCATTGTTGGCCGCCGCGCCGAACAGCTTCGCGTCGTGTGGGATGACCGCGGTCGGGCCGGTCTCGACCGCCTTGGCGAATTCCGCGGCGGCGATTTCCGGCCGCTTGAGCATGCCGACTCCGTTCAGGACCAGCCGCGGCGGAGCATCGTTGAGGCGCGCGCTCTTCACATTATCGATCAGGTTTTTCGCATTGCGAAGATTGGCGAGATCCGGGCTTGCGATCACGACCACCTCGTCCGCGAAGACAAGCATCCGTCGGGCCCAGCCCGACCACTGGTGCGGGACGTCAATTACGACCCATGGCGTCGACGCCCGCATGGCGTCGACGAGCGAGTCGAACGAAGCCTCGCCAAAGTCGAGGACGCGATCGAGCGTGGCTGGCGCGGCCAAGAGACTGAGATGGTCGCCGCACTTGGAGAGCAGCCGGTCCACCAGCACGGCGTCGACGCGCTCCGGGGCGAACACCGCCTCGGCGACTCCCTGGGGCGGGTCCTGATTGTAGTCCAGTCCGGCAGTTCCGAACGCGAGATCGAAGTCGGCGATGATGGTGGCCATCTCGGTGACGGAGGCCAGGCTCCACGCCAGATTGTGAGCGACCGTCGATGCTCCGACTCCCCCCTTGGCGCCGACGACCGCGATCACCCGCCCAAGGGGCTTGGCGCCCTGCACGCTGAACAGCTGGGACATCGCCTGGACGAAGTCGACGACGCCAAACGGCGTCACCAGATATTCGCTGACCCCGCGCGCGATTAGCTGTCGATAGAGAACGATGTCATTGAGCTTGCCAAGGACGACCACCTTGGTCCCGGCGTCGCAATATTGCGCCAGCTCCTCGAGTTGCTCGAGTAGCGCGTCTCGGCCTGCGGGGGCCTCGAGGACGACCACATTCGGCGTCGGCGCGCTCTTATAGGCTTCGACCGCGGCCGGCGCGCCGCCCATGTTCAGCTTGATGTGCGCCTTGGCCATTCTTCGGTCGGATATGGCGGCGCTGACAACGGCGGCGAGATCCGGCGATTCGCAGAACGCCTGGATCGATACGCGCGGCACCGGGTCGATTTGCGCGACGGGGCGATCCATTGGCGCCCCGTCATCGGTTCCGCTGCCGGCGTAGAACGCCTTCATCGGTCACTGTCCCCCGCCGCCAAGTTGCGTCCCGATCGGGATCAGCACAGTGTCTTTCCACTGCGTGCCCGGGTCCTGGCCGTTGCGGACGGCCTCGATGGCTCGAGTGCGCATCTCGACGTCGGACGGCCCGAGCGCCCGCGGTTGGACGAAGTCGCGCGGGTCGTCGACCTGGGCGGCAATCACCGACTGGCTGGCGCAGCCGAAGTTCGAATAGGGCTCGTTCTTCCACCCTTCGACCGATGATCCCGAAGCGAGGTCCTCGGGCCACTGGCCGCACTGCGTCGGCACGGTCGCCTTCACTCCGATGAATGAAAGACGAATCGGCGCCGCCGCGTCCTTATCCGGAGACGCATAGGTTCCGAACAGGACTCTGCCGTTGGCGCCGGCGCCGGCGAGCGCGACACGGACCTCATGAATAGCCCTCGAATTCGCGGTTGTGCCGGCGGGCGCGAGAATCTCGATGTCGCTCGAACCATAGCGGCGATATCGCTCGGCGAAGGCGCGAATGTTCGCGATCGAGCGCGCGTCGAGCGCGCCGCCAACCGCAAAGATGTCCAGGCTCGTGGGAGCTGAAGCGACAACGATCGGATGGCGCTCCTGAAAATCGCCCGGGAATGCCGGAGCCGTCGATGCATAGTCGACCCCGCAGCCGCTCAGGGCGGCGGCCGCGGCCGCGGCGAAACCCAAACTCAATACCCGAGCGGCGAACGCCTGTCGTGCATCAGGAAGAGCGGCCATGAGAGCTGTCTTTCACAAATTCTGAGGGAATCCCGGCGAAGCGCGGTAAGGCCTACTGGGTGATGAATCCGATCTTGCCTGCGTAGCCCGGCATCGGTTGAAGCGACTCCGACGTCGAATAAATGCGGTTGACGCGGCCGAGGAACCAGGTTTGCGGATCGCTGGCGTCCTGAAAGTTCTGGTCCGGCCGAACGATCTGGTTGGGGTCGATCGCGTGGACGATGTAGGGCGTCACGACGATCATCAGTTCGGTCTCGTTGCGCTGATAGTCGCGCGAACGAAAGAGCGCGCCGAGCACCGGGACGTTCATCAGCGCCGGAAAGCCGTTGACCGCCTGCTGCGTCTGGGTGCTGATCAGGCCGGCCGAGGCGATCGATCCGCCGGAAGGCAATTCGACGGTGGTCGTATTGTTCCGGGTCCGGAACCCTGGGATCGAGATGCCGCTGTAAGTGACTTGCGTCGCATAGTCGACGTCCGTGACTTCGGTCGCGATGCGCAATTGGATGCGCCCCTGCGACAGGACGACCGGGGTGAAATTCAGCGTCACGCCATAAGGCTGCTGGATGAATCCGTACTGGCAAGTCGGATTGCACTGCACGTTATTGAGGATCGGAATCGTGCCGCCGGCGAGGAATTTCGCGCTTTCGCCCGAAACCGCCGTGACTGTCGGCTCCGCGAGCGTATGAGCGACGCCTTGCCGCTCGAACGCCTGCAAGGTGGCGCTGAAGCTTTGGCCTCCCTTGACCCAATTCAGCATCCCCTCGGACGTGGCGAGAGCGCCGTTGATCGCGAACGGGTTCTCGAGCGTAAAACTCCCGTTTGGCCCGCCCCCACTCATGTTGACGCCGAGCTGCTTGACGATCTCGCGCCGGATCTCGGCCACCGTGACCCGGAGGCTCACCTGGTCGGCCCCGCGGATGGTGAGAGAATCGATGACTTTTCCGCGCGAGCCGTTGCCGGCGTTTCCCCCCGAGCTATTGGGCGCGGAGCCGTTGGAGCCGACGGAAATGGAGACCCCGCCGGCTCCCGACGGCGACGCAGGGGTCGCATCGTTGACGAAGCCTGACGCGATATCGAGCGCCTTCTGGGCCTCTTCGGCCGACGCGACGGATCCGGTGAGGATGATCTTGTCCGCGACCGGGCGGACGCGGATGTCGTTTCCCGGGATCGCGGCGTTGAGCAGGTCCGTCAGGCCGCCAACGTCGACGCTGCCGACCGAGACTTCGATGGTCTCAATTCTTCGGCCGTCACGCGCCAATGCGAAGATTGTCGTCTGGCCATTGGCGACGCCGGAAATGTAGATGCGTTTCGCGGAGCGCACGATCGCATTGGCGGTCTTAGGGTCGCCAACGTAGATCTCCCCCGCGTCCTCGATCAGGTCGAATATTTTGGACTGGCCGACGCCCAATCGCAGATTTACGACTGCCGGTCTGGACGCGCCGCCCGCCGGCGTCGAATCGCTGGCGTCGGCCGCGCAGAGGCTTGAAGCCGGGGCGATCGCAAACAGCGCCGCAGCGAAACAGGCGCCGAACCTCGGCCGGCTCAGACTGCGATCGGAGGTCATGATCCTGACTCCGTCTC
>JBAUXQ010000140.1:0-6721 GCA_049584355.1 Roseiarcus sp.
ACGGCGGCCGCATCGGTCGAACCGTCCGGCCGCCGCGTCTCGCGCCCGGCAAGGGCGCCGATCTCGTAGTCGTTGACGATAAGCCAGTCGAGATGGGGCAGGCATGGGCGGCCAAGCTCTGCGAGCCGATCGGCCTTCGTGGTCATCAATTCGAGATTGGCGGCAAGCCCCGCGGCCCGCGCCTTCCGCAGCACCGCGACCCAGCCGTTGGCGTCGCCTCGCCATGGGCCATCCATCGCCTTATGCGCGCCCGGCAATCCAAGATGGAGGATCCTTGCCCGCGTCGAAGAGAAATCGAAGCTGTCGGGCGTCATCTCGGCGGCGACGCCCTGATGATAGAAATGGGTGCGGCGCCCGTTGGAGGCGACGTTGAAAGCGTCGACGCTCATCGTTACGCCGCCAGGCAGCGCGTGAAGCGCGGCGCGATCGACGCCATGGGCGTCGCATTCATGGAAGAGAAAGCGCCCGAGGTCATCGTCGCCGACGACTCCCATCGCCTGAACCGGAAAAAAGGGATCGAGACGCTTGAGGTCGAGCGCCATGTTGAAGCCCGACCCGCCGCCCTGGCGGTCGATCGCCATGACCTCGTTCGACGTATCTTCTTGCGGCCAGCGGGCGATCGACTTGTTGAAATCGACGCAAAAGGTGCCCGCCGACAGCACGCCCCGCCGTTCGCTCATCGATCAGGCGGCCAAGAGAACGGATTCGGTGATCGCGGTGTCGACCGCAAGCGCGCGGATCGGCTTGAGGCCCTGCTTTTGCAGCGCCGCGTGATAATCCTTGACCGCCTCGAGCGGAGTCAGGGAGCCGTCGGCGACGGCGCGCATGAGGCGGACGATGTCGAGCGGCGATTCGGCCAGATTGATCTTGCGCCCGAACAGCGCGACTCGCGCGCCGTACTTTTCCGCCTGGCGAATGAGCTCGAAACAGTCGCGCGCGGTGCCCGCGCCGCCGCCGAGGACGCCGACGACCACGCCCGGGTCGAACGACGCCAGCTCTTCCAGCGCTCTCGGCCCGTTATAGGCGATCTTGAGAAATTTCGGCCGCTCCGCCTCGGTGAGGCCGGCGAGACAGCGGACGATCGCGTCGTTGACGAACTCGGGGATCGCTTCCGCGCTCAAGCCCCGCTCGACGTTCGGATTGAAGACCTCCAGGAAATAGGAGAAGCCGTTGGCGGCGGCGTCGGCGCGGAACTCCTTGAACGCCTCGAGCGAGGCGATGTCGGCGTCGATGTCATTGGTGAAGGTGATCGAATAGAGGCCAAGGTCGGTGAACGGCTTGACGTGGGCGAGCGAAGCCGTGCGGAACGGCCGCGACGGCGCGTGATGAAAAGTCCCGCCGCGATGGCGCCAGATGTCGGTCGTGTCGTTGGCCCGGATCGCGGGTTTGACCCCCGTGCCGGCGAAGGCCTTGCGCTTCGCAAGCTGTTCGAGGTTGGAGGCCGAGGTCAGCATGATGTCGACGACATCCTGTTTGATGATCGCCGCGATCGAATCGAGAAATTCCGCCCGGGTGGCGAACCGCGTCGTCGCGCCGCCGGCAGCGCGCGCCGGCCCGATCGCATGCAGCCCCGGCCCCATGTCGGGGTCCTTGGCGTCGGCGATGATGAAATCCGAGCGCTGGTAGAGGCCGCCGCGGATGCGGGCGAGCTTGTCGTCGAGTCGAATCATTGAAATGCCTCCGCGGGCTTGAAGAGCAAGCGCGCGCCTTATAGCCCGCGATATCAGGCCGGCGCCACCGGGGCCGGCCGGCTGGCGCGAGGGCGCCCGATCCGATAGCTTATCGGGCTCCAGCGACCCTGCCGGCCCTGCCGAAATTCGAGGCCAAGCCCCATGTCCGACCGTCTTCGCATTCTCCTTGTCGGCGCGAGCGGCGCGCTGGGCAGAGCGGTCGCGGCCGAGCTTTCGCCTCGCCATGACATCATCTCCGCCGGCTCAAAGACGGGCGACATCCACATCGATATCGCCGACCCCGCCAGCATCGAGGCGGGCGTCAAGGCGGCAGGGCCGCTCGACGCGGTCGCCTGCGCCGCCGGCACGTTCAATTTCCTTCCGCTATCGGAGTTCAAGCCCGCCCCCATCGCGCAATCGCAGTATGGCCTTGGCCTCGCCAACAAGCTGATGGGCCAGGTTAATCTCACGCTGTCAGCCCGCGACCATCTCCGCGATGGCGGCTCGATCACGCTGATCTCGGGCGTCCTCGGGGACGCGCCGATCGCGGCA
The DNA here is from genome assembly GCA_049584355.1 of Roseiarcus sp. Taxonomy (GTDB): domain Bacteria; phylum Pseudomonadota; class Alphaproteobacteria; order Rhizobiales; family Beijerinckiaceae; genus Roseiarcus. The sequence goes on from JBAUXQ010000140.1 coordinate 2,223, forward strand.
GGATCCTCGGGCAGCATGGTCGGCGGCGCGCTCGCGGGCTTCGTGATGGCGGCGGCGATCGAGATGCCGCGCGGCATTCGCATCAACCTCGTCAGCCCAGGCGTCTTCGAGGAAGCGATGGACGCCTACGGCCCGTTCTTCCGGGGCTTCGATCCCGTGCCGGTCGCCCGCGCGGCGCGGGGGTTCAGCCGCAGCATCGAGGGCCTGGAGACGGGCAAGATCTACCGACTCTACTGACCGCGGGCATGAAAGCGCTCATCGTCTATATCGCGCTGGCCGCGTTGACGCTCGGCGTCTTTGCTCTTTGGCCTGAGCTCGACCTGATCGTCGCGCATTATTTTTTTCACGCCGGGCGGTTTCTCGCCCAGGACAGCTTCGAACGTTTCGCCCGCGACGTCTTCCGCGTGACGCCATTCGTCGTGCTCGCGGCCTACGCGGCGCTGTGGCTCGCCAAGCGCTCCGGCGTGAAGCTCCGCTGGGCGCCGAGCGGCCGGGCGATGATCTTTCTCATTGCCACGATCGCAATCGGGCCCGGCCTCATCGTCAATCTCGGCCTCAAGGACCATTGGGGCCGGCCGCGGCCGTACCAGACCCAGGGCTTCAGCGGCCAAGACCCGTTCATGCCGTGGTACGAGATGGGCGGAGCGTGCAAGAGGAACTGTTCGTTCGTCTCCGGCGAAGCGGCGACCGGGTTCTGGATGGTCGCGCCGGCGAGCGTCCTGCCCCCGCCCTGGCGCGCTCCCGCGATCGTCGCCGCCTTCGCCTTCGGGGCCGGCGCGAGCCTGCTCAGGCTCGCTTTCGGCGGCCATTATCTCTCCGACGTCCTGCTTGGCGGACTCATCACCCTGATCGTCATCGAGGCCGTCCGGCGGCTCATCTGGCCGCGCGGCGGGTCGTGACGGCGCGCGTGGCGCGCGAATGCGTCGGAGAGGGTGAACCTGTGCGCCGCGCCAAGGATTGACATCCTTGCGGTCGGGGCATCTCCTGCGTTCAAGACAAATGGAGGAGACGCCATGGCGCAGACGCAAATCGTCGGCCGGCGGCGGTGGGTGATCGGCTTCCTGCTTGGAGCTGGCATTCTCATCAACTATTTCGACCGCGTGAACATCTCGGTCGCGGCGCCGCAGCTGCAGCAGGAGTTCGGCCTGACGCCGGCCGATCTGGGATTGCTTTTCAGCGCCTTCTTCTGGTCCTACGCCATCCTTCAGATACCCATCGGCATCGTGCTCGACCGGTTCGGCGTGATGACCGTCAGCCGCATCGGCGCGTTCCTATGGGGCGTCGCTTCGGGAATTGTCGCTTTCGCGACCGGCTTCGGTTTCATCTTCGGAGCGCGCGTCCTGCTCGGCGTCGCGGAAGCGCCGGCTTTTCCCGCCAACTCCAAGGCGACGGGCTACTGGTTCCCACGCGGCGAGCGCGCGACGGCGACGGCGATCTTCGACGCCGCGGCGAAGTTCTCCAATGTCATCGGGGTTCCGCTCGTGGCGGTCGCCGTCGTCACGTTCGGCTGGCGCTGGGGCTTCGGCCTCACCGCAATTCTCAGCTTCGCTTATTTTGTCGCCTATTGGCTCATCTACCGCGACCCGAGCGCCGACACGAAGCTCACCCGCGAGGAGCGCGACTATATCCGCAAAGGCGGCGCGACACCCGAAGGCGAGTCCGAGGCCAGCCCGATCGGAATGCTGGGATATCTGCTGCGCAATCGCAAGGTCTGGGGGCTCACCATCGGCTTCGCGGCTTACGGCTATTCGTTCTACCTCTTCCTCACCTGGCTGCCGGGCTATCTCGTCAGCGAGATGCACATGAGCATCATCAAGTCGGCGGGCTATGCGGCGATTCCCTGGCTGTTTGCGACGATCTCCGATCTCGTCGTCGGCGGCTGGCTCATCGATCACCTGCTGGCGAAGGGCTACGACGACACGAAGACGCGCAAGACGGTGCTGGTCGGCGGCATGATTCTCGGCCTCGCCGTATTCGGCGCGACGATGACGGCAAGTCCGGTATGGGCGATATTCTGGATCACCATCGCGCTGAGCGGCCTTGCGGCGGCGGCGCCGGTCGGGTGGTCGATCCCCTCGCTCATCGCCCCGAGGGGCGGCACGGGTACGATCGGCGGCGTGATGAACTTCTTCAACAACCTCATGGGCGCCGTGGCGCCCGTGGTCACCGGCTTCGTCGTCGGCGCGACGAATTCCTTTTCGCTCGCCTTCCTGGTGGCGGGCGTCGTGCTCTTGATCGGCATCTTCTCCTTCGTCGTCGTGCTGGGGAAAATCGAGCCGATCCCGGAGCCGGACGCTCTTGCGACCGCGCCTGCGCCGGCGTGAAGCTCCGATGAGCGCGGCGAAGACCGGATGCGCGGTGGTCGTCATGGGCGTGTCGGGGAGCGGCAAGACGACCGTTGCTGAACTGCTGGCCAAGCAGCTCGGCTGGCGATTCGTCGAGGGCGACCGGCTGCATCCTCCGGCCAACGTCGAGAAAATGAAGCAAGGGATTGCGCTGACCGACGCTGACCGCGCCCCCTGGCTCGACCGAATAGGCGAAGAGCTGAGAAGCTGGGCGGCCGCGGGACAATCTGGCGTGCTGACCTGCTCGGCGCTCAAGCGCGCCTATCGCGATCGAATCCGCTCCGCTCGTCCTGACGTCCGCATCGTCTATCTGAAGGGCTCGGAGGCGCTGATCAAGGGCCGCGTCGGCGCGCGCCATCACGAGTACATGCCGGCCTCGCTGCTGCGCAGCCAGTTCGAGACGCTGGAGGAGCCGGAGCCAGACGAGCAGGTGGTTGAAGTAGACGCCGGCGGGTCGGCCGAGACCGAGGTCGCCGCTATCATCGCCGCGCTCGACCTTGCCGTCGCCCGGCCCTAGCCGGGTTGCGCGCGGCGTGGGCGCATCTATAAGTCGCGCCGAAGTCTGTGGGGGGTCGACCGCCCTCAACCGTCATGGCCGGGCTTGACCCGACCATCCACGCGTCTCCATCCGGGGCGATCTCGGCCAAGTGCGGGCCGCGCGGCCTTTGGTCCTCTCGGCGGACGAGTTCCGATTTCGAGGCGGAGCGGCGTGGATGGCCGGGTCATACGCGGCCATGACGGGACTGTTTCCTGAAGAAAGCGCCGCAGTCCATGCCAAGCCCAAAGAAAAAACAAATCAAACGCGTCGTGCTCTCCTATTCGGGCGGGCTCGACACCTCGATCATCCTCAAATGGCTGCAAACCGAATATGGCGCCGAGGTCTTCACCTTCACCGCCGATCTCGGCCAGGGCGAGGAGCTCGAGCCGGCGCGCCGGAAGGCCGAGCTGCTCGGCGTCAAACCCGAACATATCTTCATCGAGGATGTGCGCGAGGAATTCGTCCGCGACTACGTGTTCCCGATGTTCCGCGCCAACGCCCAGTACGAGGGCCAATATCTGCTTGGCACCTCGATCGCGCGGCCCCTGATCGCCAAGCACCTGGTCGACATCGCCCGCAAGGTCGGAGCCGATGCGATCGCCCACGGCGCGACCGGCAAGGGCAACGACCAGGTGCGCTTCGAGCTCTCGGCTTACGCCCTCGAGCCGGACATCAAGATCATCGCCCCCTGGCGCGAATGGAGCTTCGCCTCGAGAACTGACCTCCTGACCTTCGCCGAGCGGCACCAGATCCCGATCGCCAAGGACAAGCGAGGGGAGGCGCCGTTCTCGGTCGACGCCAACCTCCTGCACGTCTCGTCCGAGGGCAAGGTGCTTGAGGACCCGGCGCAGGAGACGCCCGCTTACGTCTATTCGCGCACCGTCGATCCGGAAGCTGCGCCGGACAAGCCGACCGTGGTCGAGATCGCGTTCGAGAACGGCGATCCGGTCGCCGTCGACGGCAAGGCGATGAGCCCGGCGACCCTTCTCGCGGCGCTCAATGCGCTCGGCCACGACAACGGGATCGGCCGCCTCGATCTGGTCGAGAACCGCTATGTCGGCATGAAGTCGCGCGGCATGTACGAGACGCCGGGGGGCACGATCCTGCTCGCGGCGCACCGCGCCATCGAATCGATCACCCTCGACCGCGGCGCGGCCCATCTCAAGGACGAGCTGATGCCCAAGTACGCCGAGCTCATCTATAACGGCTTCTGGTTTTCACCGGAGCGCGAGCTCCTGCAGGCTCTCATCGACAAGAGCCAGGAGATGGTCGCCGGCCGGGTGCGGCTCAAGCTCTACAAGGGCGGCGTCCACACAATCGGCCGCGACAGCCCCCATTCGCTCTACGATCAGGACCTCGTCACTTTCGAGGAAGGCGCCGTCGCCTACGATCATCACGACGCCGCCGGCTTCATCAAGCTCAACGCGCTGCGCCTCAGGACGCTGGCCAAGCGGCGGAAGAAGGCCGCGGCGAAGGCCTAGGAGCACGAACTTCCGTTCGCCCCTCGCACGGGCGAGCGAGCAGCCGGATCAGATCGCACTCTCCTCCGCCTTTTCGAGGACGCAGCCAGAAATGAGCCAGTCGCCGTTGGCCTCCCGCCTCAGGCTGTAGAGCGC
>JBAUXQ010000141.1:0-9159 GCA_049584355.1 Roseiarcus sp.
CGCCGCGCAATCCTTCCCGGTCCGAGACTGCGCCCGAGGAGACGCCGAAACCGCCGCCGCCGTCCGACTTGGCGACCGCCGCGCCGACGGCGGTCGAAGCGCCCGCGCGCATGACATCGGCGCAGCAGGCCGGCTTCGAGGCCTGGCTCATCAAGACCTATCTCGGATGCTGGAAGCCCGCGCCGCAGCCCGCCGACGCCGATCTTTACATCGCCCAGGTGCGGCTGGCCTTCAATCCGGACGGCTCGCTCGCCAAGCCGGCGAAGCTCGTCAACCCGCCGTCAGACCCCGCTCTCAAGCCGCAGGCGAAGAGCGTCCTGGCTGCGGTGCAGAATTGCAACCCGCTTCCGGTGCCGACCCAATATCGGCCGTTTTATGAGCAATGGAAAAACAAAACCATCCACTTCAATCCGCAAGTCGCCGGTCGATGACGCCGCGCGGCAAACTGTCCTTGTTGTCCCGCGAGATCGCCCGATGAATGTCTCTTGTTTCGTTTCCCGCCGCTCCGCCCTCGCGGCCCTTGCGCTCAGCGTGGTCGCGCTCGCCGCCGCGCCCGCCAACGCCGAGGGCGACATCTATGTCCACGCAGGCGCCAACTTCAAACCTGTGACCATCGCGGTGACGCCATTCGCGGGCGAGGACTCAGGCGAGAAGATCAGCGGCGTCGTCGCCGCGGATTTCGCCCGTTCGATCTTCCTCCTGCCGCTCAATCCGGCGAACTTTCCCGAAACGATCGCCAATCCGGACGCGGCGCCCAACACCGACGCCTGGAAGACGGCTGACGCCCAGTTCGTGCTGACCGGACGAGTGCTGCGTCAGGACGCCGGGCGAGTCACCGCGCAATTCCGGCTGTGGGACACGGCGAGCGGCGAGCAGATCGCGGGCCAGCAGTACACGACCGACGCCGCGAATGGCCGCCGGGTCGCCCACATGATCGCCGACGCGGTGTTCACGCGCGTGACCGGCGAAAAGGGATTTTTCGATTCTCGCGTCGTCTTCGTCGATGAGACCGGTCCAAAAGAAAAGCGGCGTAAGCGGCTGGCGATCATGGATATGGACGGCGCCAACGTGAAGGTTCTCGGCAGCGGCGAGGAGCTCGTCGTCACCCCCCAATTTTCGCCGTCAGCCCAGCAGGTCGCCTATATGTCGTTCGGCGGCGGCGACCCCAAAGTGACGCTGCTCAATCTCGAAACCGGGCAGCGCGAGTCAGTCGGCAATTTTCCCGGCATGACCTTCGCGCCCCGCTTTTCGCCCGACGGACAGCAAATCGTCATGTCGCTCTCGGAGGGCGCGAGCACCAATCTCTACGCCATGGATCTGCGCTCCCGCGCCACCACCCGTCTCACTGAAAATTCGGCGATCGACACGTCCCCGACCTATTCGCCCGACGGCGCGCAGATCGCGTTCGAATCCGACCGCGGCGGATCGCAGCAGATCTACGTCATGAGCGCCGGCGGCGGCCCGGCCAAGCGGATCTCGTTCGGCGAGGGCCACTATTCGACGCCGGTGTGGTCGCCGCGCGGCGACCTTATCGCCTTCACCCGCATCAAGGGCGAATCCTTTGGCATCGGGGTGATGAAGCCCGACGGCTCCGGCGAACGGATCCTGGTCGAAGGCTTCCACAACGAGGGTCCGACCTTCGCCCCCAACGGTCTCTACGTCATGTTCTTCCGCGACTCCGGCGGCTCGGGCGGGCCGAAGATCTACATGACCGACATTTACGGCCATGCCGAGTTCCTCGTGCCGACGCCCAGCTACGCCAGCGACCCTTCCTGGGGCCCGCTCCTGAATTGAAGCGGCCGGCCTGCCGCGGGACCTCTGCCCGCCGGTCTCAGTTCCGCCCCTTCCCGCGCATCGTCTCCAGGCAATCGAGGAATATCCACACCGGTCGCAGAAGCGGCGATTCGACGAAGGCCTCAGTGTGGGGGAACTCGACCGCAACCTCATGCGCCGGATCGCGCTCCACCGCCTTTCGATAGAGCCGCCAGGTCGCGTGCCCGAGCACCGGCATGACGACGGCGAGGCCGAGGAAAAGCGGCAGCGAGCCGAGAGCGAGCGCCACCGCGACGATCACACCCCAAACCGCGACGGCGAGCGGATTCGCGCGCGTCACGCGCACCGAAGTCTCGAGCGCGGGGACGAGGCCGACGTCGCGGTCGAGCATCAGCGGGAAGGAGACGACGCTGATGCATAGCGCGAGCGCAGCGAAGCAAAAGCCGACCAACCCGCCGAGGACGATAAGCGTCCAGCCGCGGCCTGTCGTCAGGACATCGGTGAGGAAGGGCAGCGCCGCGGCCGGAGGATTGGGTCCGTAGAGCCAAACGTAGATTAGCTCGGCGGCGAAGATCCAGGCGGCGAAGATCGCAAGCAAGAGCAGACCGAACGCCAGGATCGAGGGCAGCGCCGGCGAGCGAAGGACGGCGAAGGCGTCGCGCCCTCTGACGGCGAGCCCACGCTCGCGCCGGCGGCTCATCTCGTAGAGACCGATGGCGACGAACGGCCCGATCAGCGCAAAGCCCGCAGCGAGCGGAAAAACGAGCTGCAGCGCGCTTGTGAACGAAGACAGCGCGGCGAGCGCGATTCCGGCCACCGCGTAGAACAATCCGACGAAGGCAGGATAGGTCGGCATGGCGAGAAAATCGTCGAAGCCCTCCCTAAGCGCGGAGAAGCAGTCGTGCGGGCCGATTTGGCGCACTTGCGGCGGCGCGGCGAGCGCCTCGTTGCCGAAATAAACGTGGAAAGCGGAAGTCATGGCGGGTCCTCCATGCATCTCACGCCGCATGAGATTCGGGCGTCAGCCGGAGGGGCCTTAACGTCGCGAGATCTCGCGCGGGCTCTTGGGCGGAAGGCTACTCCCGACGGCGCGGCTTGTCATCCGGCGGACGTGAAGAGGCGGTGTCGTGACCTGTTGCGTTCGCACGTCATCGGGGGTCGCGATGACGATTGCGGTTCGGCCAAGACGCCGGACGCTTCAGGGTCAAAGCTCAATCGGCCTCGACCGGTTTCGAACCGAAGCGGAAGTTCTCCGTTTCATGGCGCAGGTCGGCCTAGCGCAAAAAGCGGCGTTGGCCGACGGCATTGCGCCAAAGCGATCATCGAACTCACCGAATCATTTCGCTGAGATTGGCCTATCCTCCGGCGCGGACCCAATTACAACCTCAGGATTATGATAATTGATTGTGACGAGGGTCACAGCAGACATCAATAGTCTCTGCGATCGGTGGGCTTGAATTGATGATCGAGGGGAGGACTACGCTCTACTCGAGCCCGCCGTATGCGATTTTTGACTTATGCGGGAGAACTTGAAATGGAGACCTCCAAGTCAGACGAACTTGAACTGTTAAAAACCCTTGTTGAGCAGATCAATAATCCAAGCGGCTGCGTTCTCGTTCTTGGACCGCGGGTAGCGGTTCGCGCCGACGACGCAAATCGGCAACCGCTCGACGAAATTCTGGCTCGCGAACTGCTCGCGAGCGTGCATGAAGCTCCCGAGATTCCGCCGAGCTTGCGCCATGCGGCGGAACTTTATTGTCACCGCAGCGGCAGTAGGACCTCTCTCGAGCGAGCGGCTCGGGATTTTTACGTACGCGAGACAAGTTCGACAACAGATTTTTACCGTGATTTGGCCGCCTTGCCAATCAAGCTTTGCGTCACCGCCTCGCCGGGCCATCAAATGGAGACGGCGCTAAAAGAGGCAGGCAAAGAGCCGTGGAGCGATTACTATAATTTCAGAGGTAAGAAACGCGATAGAAAAGTAGAAATGGTTCCGACCGCAGCGAAGCCGCTGGTATACTATCTGTTCGGCGACCATGACGATCGCCAATCAATGGTCCTCACAGAGATGGACCTAATCGATTACCTCGTTCAGATCGTCAAGGGTGAACCGCCGATTCCCGACACGGTCCGTTCCATTCTAGCCGACAACGACGCGTCATTTCTTTTTCTTGGATTTGGATTTCACAATTGGTATTCGCGCGTCCTCCTGAAGGTATTGAACGTGTACGGGCACAACGACAAGCCGATCGCCTTCGAAGATCCCGAGTTCTTTCACCTTCCGGAACACCCCCAGACGACCAAGTTCTTTTCCGGCGACCGCCTGGTGACGTTTTGGCACCTTCGCTGGGAACAGTTTGCCCGCGGGCTTCGGCAGACATACGAGGAGAGTTGCGCCCAGTCGTCCGCCGAACGAATTCCGGTGCAGGCGGACCCGGGCCCGGCAGTGCCCTGCGCTTTCCTCAGCTACGCGAGCGAGGACCGCGCTCTTGTCGATCTGCTACGGGGCAAGCTTGAAGCGAACGGCGTCAAGGTCTGGCAGGACAGGCAGAATTTGCGCGCCGGGGACCGCTGGAACGACGTGCTGCTGTCCGTCGTCAAGAACAAGGTCGACTACGCGATCGTCGTCCAAACGCCTTCCATGACGAAGGCGGTGAGCGGCGTGTTTCATCGCGAGATCAAGGCGGCGCTGGAAAAAGACGGAGACATGGGAGAATTCGAGGATCAGAAGTTGCGCTTTCTCATCCCCGTCACGATCGGCCCCTGCGAACCACTGCGGTCTCTGACCGACTTTCACATGATCGACGTTGGCGATTCGGACGGAGTCGGCCGGCTCGTTGAATCGATTATGGAGGACTGGGGGAAACGGCAGAAAAAACTTGCCCTCCAGCCGTGTGCCGCATGAACCAGATATCGCCAGTCTCCGTGAGCCAGGCGTCGACTCGCAGCCGATATCCGGGAACCCGCCCGTTCTCCGAGTCGCCCGAGGACCAGCAGCGTTTCTTCGGCCGCCACCGGGAGGGCCAGCAACTCTACCTGCGGGTTCTGAGCGTGTCGCTTCTGTTGCAATTCGCAAAGTCGGGGCTCGGCAAGACCTCGCTGCTCCAGGCCTCGCTGTTTCCGCGCTTGCGGGAGAAGCCTTTCCTGCCGGTGATGGTTCGTTTCAACGAAAAGAACGAAAGCCCGGTGGACGCCGTCGCCCGTTCGATCAGGCACGCTTGCAAGACCGAGCAATTGCAGGTTCCAGAACTCCGAACGGACGGACTCTGGGAATTGCTTTCGACAGCGTTGGTGTGGCGCGGCGATCTCTTGCTGACGCCGGTGCTTGTGCTCGACCAATTCGAGGAGGTGTTCACAGTTCGCGACAGGGCGTTCCGCGACGCGCTCGCAGCCGAATTGGGAACGCTCGCCACCCGGGTCCCGCCTGAACGAACCGGCTTGAGGAAGGCAAGCGAATCCGAGCCGCCGACGACGCCGCCGGAGGTGAAGATCCTCATCAGCATGAGAGAGGACTACCTCGGGGCGCTGGAAGAATTCAGCCCCGCCATTCCGAACCTTTTCCACGAGCGGTTGCGCCTCGGACCCCTGAGCGAGGAAGGGGCCCGCGAGGCCGTTACGAACCCCGCCCAACTCGTCGCACAAGACGGAGAGGAGCCTTTTTGGGCGCCGCCGTTCGAGTTCGAAAAGTCCGTGCTCGACGAGATGATCACATTCCTCATGGGCGAGGCGGGGGTCATCGAACCGTTCGCGCTCCAACTGCTCTGCCGTCGGGGGGAGTCGATCGCACACGACAAAGGCCGAACGAGCAAAAGCCTGGCGGTCCTCACGCTCGCCGATTTCAACGACGGACGGGACTTCAGCCAGGTCCTGAAGAATTTCTATCAAGAAGCCATGGAGCGATTGGAGCGCCGGCTGGGGCGGGCGGCGCGCGAGAACGTTGAGGAACTATGCGAGCACGGCCTCTTGGATCGCGAACAGGGCCGCAGGCTCCTTCTGGAAAAGCTGCAGATCCACGACCAGTTCGGGGTCGATGATAGAGCCCTCAACGTCCTGGTCCAGGAGCGTCTGGTCCGCCGCGAGCGCCGGCGGGAGAGCACGTTTTACGAGATAAGTCACGATCGTCTCGCGGAATCGATCTATGCGTCGCGTAGAAACAAGTTTTCGAAGAAAGAGCGCGAACAGAGACGAAACGAAGAAGAACTGATAAAAAAGACGTACAGATATATACTGACAGCTGTCACTGGCGTCTTGATGGCGGTCCTTATTACGTCATCATATTTCATCGTTACAGACAGAGCAACCGATATCGCAGCAAGACTGAGCGTTGCCGCTGATGACGGCACACCGCTCCGGGTCCGATTGCTTTCCCTGGTGGACGCGTCGATGAATTCCGAGAACGCCGGAATCCGAATGGCGCTGAAGTTCATGTTTGGCCCGCACGCCAAAGAGGCAAACCAGGCGCTCCGGGAAATATTGGCGCGGACCCCCATTTTCGGCGGCACGGCTCAAGCTGCGCTGGATTCAGACGGCGGGCGTCTCGCCTACCTGTCGTTTTCACCCAATTCCACCGTCGGAAAAGCGGTCAGCGTGGACTTGCCGAAAGCCGTAAGCGACGTGTCGGAAATGAGCCTTGTTCATGCGAGCTCCGCCGCCAAGCCAATCGACGTTCAGCTCGACAAAGTCGCCGGAGCTTCGTTCGCACGTCCGACGATCGGATTCATCGCCCCTGCGGGTCATAAAGGGGACGCGCTGGCTGAGACGATGATCATAAGTCCCGGCATGCTGATGACCGAACAGGGAACGAGTGCGCCGTGCAAGGACAGCTGGGGCCCCGACTCTGACCAGAAGGATGCGCAGGGCGGCGCCAATCGAAATAGCTTGCTCCTTGTCTCGCCCGACAGCCCAATAAGAACGCTCGACCTTAGACTGGGCGGCTTCGGGCGGGGCGCGCAGTTTCCGCTGCAGGTCGATTTCGCGAACAACTCATTCCGCGTGACCAGCATGACGCGAAGCGGAGGTCTGCCGGCGACACTCTGTCTTCTTTCCTTCCAGGCGATCCAATCCGATGAGGCGACCCAGGTCATAAAGGGCGCAATCGGTTTGAATCCTGCGCCCGATATTTCTTTCACCGCCGAAGATGGATTCCCGGCTCAGCTCGACTGGGACCCGATCAAGCGACAGGCGCGCCGAATTCCCGTGCTCGCTTCCGATTGCGACAAATTCGCCTTCCTGGGCTTTCCAAACCCCGGCGATGGAGCTTCGTTCACGCATCCGATCGTGTACGCCGGGGACTTTGGCGGTCTCGCCTCGTCAAGGGAGATCAACTTCAACTTTCCGCTCGGCAACAATGCCCTGTCTTCGGTCGCGATATCGCGAGGCTGTGGGGCCGCAATCGTGCGCGTGTCGCCAAATTTTGACCCTGCTGCTCCCGAACGAAACGCGGGCGACAAACTATTCGTGGTCAAATTTAATCAAGACGAGAAGCTCGGAAGCTCGGGCAAGCTCGAAGCGCCATCCGAGTACGAGATTCCAGCTTCGCTGAGGGGCTTCATGTTGCCGTCTTGGCCGTTGCTCTCGCCAGCTCTCGTCGGCGCACCTGTGCCGGGCTCGAACGCGATGCGGGTCGCCTGGCTAACGGAAAATGGCCTTGCGGTCGTGGATCTGCAGGAGCGGGCGAAGGTAACTCCCCTCGTTGGTTCGGAGGGTCAGGTCTTCTTGACGGGCTTTACTAATTTTCAGGGCAATACGCGAATGACCATTTCCAAGGACGGCAATTTTCTATTGATTGTCTCGCAGAAATCTTTCGCCGTAGCCCCTGATTTTAGAATCTATGATCTGCGCACGGAAAAACGTCGGGACTTGCTGGCCACTCTGGACGGCGCGCAGCTTCGCCAGATAGCATGTCAGGTGTTGAGTTTTCTGCATCCCTCAGGTCCGTCGGACGACGCCGCGGCTCTCCTGCGCGGCGCCAATTTCAACCATCCGATGAGTCTCTGCGACCAGAGTTGAAAGCTCATCGGCGCGCCCCGACGCAAACGACGTCGCCGCCGGGGCGAAAATGGCTTGGACTTCCTTCGACCGCTTCGGACGGTGAGGGCTATTTCACGCTCGCAATGAACTGGCGGCTTTGGCGCGCGCGCCGGTCCTTCCGGTCCGGCTTCACGCGGGCGGCCGGAACAAGCGCTCTCCGATGAATTCACCCTCATGGACGCCGCCGGGGCAAGCGAACAGGCCGCCGCCGGTATGGGTGGTGAACTGGTTGAGGGCGTCCAGTTTGGACATGTTGCCGTAAATCTTGATGAAGCCCGATCGCGGATCGCGCTGGTAGGCGACGAACATCAGTCCGGCGTCGTAGAGCATGCCCTGGCGCCAGGGCGGCCAGCGCTCGGCGGTGAAGCTGACCCCGTCATTGTAGGAATAGGACCGGCGCAGGATTTGGGCTCCGTCATTGACCGGCGCCGCGCCGAGCCGGACATGGGCGTTGTCGGCGATCAGCGGATTGCCGTCCTTGTCCGCGCGGTCAAGGTCGAGAGGATCCCTTTCGCCGGACTTGCCGATCGGCGCCCCGGAATATTTGTGCCGGCCGATCACCTGCTCCTGGAAGTCGATCTCGGTTCGATCCCAATGCTCGAGCGAAATCCTGATCCGCCTAACCACCATATAGCTGCCGCCGCGCATCCAGTCCGGGCCATCCTCGCCGACCCACACCACATCATCGAACCCCCGCGGAGCATCCGGGGTAGCGGGGGCGCCGCCGAGCGCAGGATTGACGGTCCCGTCCTTGAAGCCCATCAGGTTGCGCGGCGTTTCGCCGGCGCCGGTCTGAGGCAGGAAGCCGCTCTGCGCCCATCGGATCTGCGCCGCGCCGTAGCTGAGGCGATCGAGTTCGCGCACCGCGTGAAACGCAACCAGCGGGTCGTCTGCGCAAGCCTGCACCGATATGTCGCCGCCGGTGCGCGCAGGCTGCAATTGATCGCCGTTGAATTTGGGCAGGTCAACAAGCGCGTCCGGGCGCTTGGCGGCGAGACCATAGCGGTCGACGCCGTTCTTCACGAACAGCCCCGCGCCGAAGCCGAACGTGATCGTAAGCCGCGACGGAGCGAGGCCGAGGGCGGATCCGCCGTCCGGCCCTTCGATGCTGACGTCGTCGCCGAGAGGACGCGCAGTCTCCCCCGCCGTCATCCGCTGGGCGGCGTCCGTCCACAGCCGCAACATGATCGTCACCTCATCGACGGTCTTGGCGACGAGGTCGAAGGCGGCAAAATAGCTGTTGGTCTGCGGGGGCGTCGCGATGCCGCCCTGATGCCGGCCGAAGAACGCTTCCGTGCCGGCCGGGGCCGCCGCGCGCGCGACTTTCCCCGACCCCGCGCCCGCCATCAACCCGGC
>JBAUXQ010000142.1:0-1642 GCA_049584355.1 Roseiarcus sp.
CCGGCGTATCGATGGCCGCTTCGACCGGTCTGTTTGTGGACATGGCGGTGAGGCCGACAGACAGCATCTGGGTCTTGCTGCGCTCCGCGGCGTAGAACCACCGGTTGGCGAAACTTCCCCCCGTATCGGTGAGGTTGATGTAGATCACCGGCTCAGCCGTTTCCGCGCCGTCGGCCGCTGGTCCGATTTCATTGACTGTGCAAGAAAAAAAAGCCATCCGCCCTCCCCCCGCCTTTTTCTTGATGCGGCGTAAGCGCTCCGCCAACGTCGACATGACGCCGGACTTGCCGCTGGTCAAGGCGCCCATCAAAGACGCTTCGAAATGAATCGCAACGCGCGCGAAACGCAAAAGGTCCCTTCGAGGGGCCAAACCTTCAACCAAGGCCGCTAATTCTGGGATGGTAGCGGGACCCAGACTTGAACTGGGGACCTACGGATTATGATTCCGCCGCTCTAACCAGCTGAGCTATCCCGCCACACGCCCCCGAGGGCCGCAGCCTCATCGAGGCGAGGCGGCGGTATAGAGAGGGCGCCGTTGCACTGTCAAGGCGCGGACGCTCTGTAGACGCGGTCGCCGGCCGCGTCCCGCCGCGCCGAGCGCGGCTACAAAGGCGTCTCCGGGAAGACACGGGTGACGTGGCCCATCTTGCGGTCGGGGCGGATTTCGAGCTTGCCGTAGAGATGCAGGCTCAGGTCCGGCTGGGCGAGGATATCGCGCCATTCCTCGGCGTCCTCGCCGATCAGGTTGTGCATCTCGGCCCGCCCGCGCCGGGTGGGGGCGCCGAGCGGCCAGCCGGCGATGGCGCGGACATGCTGCTCGAACTGCGACGTCTGCGCGCCCTCGATCGTCCAGTGGCCGGAATTGTGCACTCTCGGCGCGACCTCGTTGACGATCAGCCCCTCGCCGTGGCGGTCGCGGACGACGAACAGCTCGACCGCCAGGACGCCGACGTACTCGAGCGCTTCCAGCACCTGGCCGGCGATGCGTTTCGCCTCCGCCGCCGTCTCCGCACTGACCCGCGCCGGCGCGCGGGTGCGGGCCAGGATGTGGCGCTCGTGCTCGTTCTCGCACAGGTCGTAAGCGACGATCTCGCCTTCGAGGCTGCGGGCGGCGACGACCGAGACCTCACGCTCGAAGGCGACGAAGCCCTCGAGGATCATCGGCGCGGGCCCGAGCGTGCGATGAACCGCGGCGACGTTGGAGCCCTCGCGGATCAGCGACTGGCCCTTGCCGTCATAGCCGAACCGCCGGGTCTTGAGGATCGCCGGCCGGCCGAGCTCGGCGACCGCGCGCACCAGCGCGCCTGCATCCTCGACCTTGGCGAAGGGCGCGGTTTTGAGGCCGAGATCGCGCAGGAACGTCTTCTCGGTCAGCCGGTCCTGGGTCTGCGCCAGCGCGCGGACGCCCGGCCGGACCGCCACGCGCTCGGCGAGAAATTCGACCGTCGCTGTCGGCACGTTCTCGAACTCGAAGGTGACGACGTCGACGGCCTCAGCGAAGCGGGCGAGCGCCGCCTCGTCGTCGAAGGCGGCGACGGTTCGCGCCGCCGCCGCGTCATAGGCCGGCGTCGCAGCCTCGGGGGCGAAAATGTGGGTGCGCAGGCCGAGTTTCAGCGCCGCCATGGCGAGCATGCGCCCAAGC
>JBAUXQ010000143.1:0-2087 GCA_049584355.1 Roseiarcus sp.
TCACGCCGCGCGCCTGACCTCGATCGTCAGATGCGAGAGCGACCGGAAGGGCGCGAGCATCGCGCGATAGTCGGCCTCGCAGCGCTCAGTGGGGGTGACCACCGACACGACCGCGCCAAGATGGCCCGGACCGAGGCGCCAGAGATGCAGGTCGGCGACCCGATCGCCGCCGCTCTCGATCGTCCGACGCAGATTGTCGGCCATGTCGCGGTCCGGGTTCATGTCCAAAAGGACGGCGCCGGTATCGCGGATCAGCGCGACCGACCAGCTCGCGATGACGAACGCGCCGGCGAGCCCCGCCAGCGGATCCATCCACAGCCATCCGAACAGCCACGCGAGGGTCAGCCCGACGATGACCATCACCGAGACGGTGGCGTCGGCCATGACATGGACGATTGCCGCTCGCATGTTGTTGTCGCGCGCCGCCGCGCCATGGGCATGCTCGTGCTCCTCGAAAATGACCGGATGCGCCTCTCCGTTGACGGTCACGTTGGCGATGAATGCATGCGGCTCGGGAATCTCGTCGATCGACTCGAGAACGCCGCCGCGGTCGACGAAGGCGAACATCTGCCGGGCCCCATCGGAGCGGACGGTTTCGACCGAAACCGCGGACGCCGTCAGCGCTGGTCCGGATTCGGCCCTGAGCCGGAAGCGCGGAGGAACGCCGTCCTCGAACACGTCGAGAACGATCGCGCCGTCCCTCGCCTCGATTCGCTTCGATTGATCGCGGTCGTGCATGGGATGCGCCGGCCCATGATCGTGGCGATGGCGATGACCATGGCCGAGATGCACGCCGCCGCTCAACAGCCACGCGCTGGCGAGGTTGACGCCAAGGCCAAGGACAGCGATCGGGATCGCCTCGGCAAAGCTGATCGGCGCGGGCGCGATGAGACGGCTCACCGCCTCGTAGCCGATCAGAAGCGCGATCATCGCCAGGATGATGGCGCTGGTGTAGCCGGCCAGATCGCCAGCTTTGCCGGCGCCGAAAGTGAAGCGCGGGTCGTCCGCGTGGCGTCGCGCGAAGGTGTAGGCGAGCGCCGCCAAGAGGAGCGCCCCCGCATGGGTGCTCATGTGCAGGCCGTCGGCGACGAGGGCGATCGAGCCGAACAGCCAGCCGCCGACGATCTCGAGCGCCATCATCGCGGCGCAAAGCCAGATCACCGCCCAGGTCCGGCGTTCGCTCTTTTCGTGGCCTTCGCCAAGGAAGACGTGGCTGTGGAACAACGGTTGGGCGCCAGCGGCGCTTTTGCCCTCAGTCACGGAGGTCCTCCCGTGATTCGAGACGGATCTGGACGGCGTCGACAAGCTGTTCGACCGCGAGCTTCAGCCTGTCCCGGACGGTTTGGGTCATCCGAGCTATATAATATACCCCACGGCGGCCGGACTTGCCTTTGCGATCTCGCCGCGAGCGGCCTTGACACCGGCCGCGCGCCGGCCTCATTTGTTTCGATCCGAGCATCCCACTTCCCACAACTCGCGACGCGCCCAGGGTCCGCCTTGCGGACGCTTTCCTGCGCCGCTTGCGCCAATCTTCGAGGATTGTCCCCATGGAATTCCGCCGCCTCGGTTCGTCCGGTTTCAAAGTTCCCGCGCTCAGCCTCGGCACCGGCACGTTCGGGGGCAAGGGCATGCTGAAGGCCTGGGGCGCGTCGGACGTCAAGGAGGCGCGACGCCTGATCGATATCTGCCTCGAGGCGGGTCTCAACATGTTCGACAGCGCCGACGTCTATTCGTCCGGCGAGGCCGAGGGGGTGCTGGGCGGGGCGATCAAGGGCTTAAGCCGCGAAGATCTCATCATTTCCACCAAGGCCACCTTCCGCAGCGGCGAGCGGGCGAACGACGTCGGCTCGTCGCGCTATCACCTGACCCAGGCGGTCGAGGGCTCGCTGAAGCGGCTTGGAAGCGACTACATTGACCTCTTCCAACTGCACGCCTTCGACGCGCAAACGAAGGTCGAGGAAGTTCTCTCGACGCTGGACGACTTCGTTCGCGCCGGCAAGATCCGCTACATCGGCTGCTCGAACTTCTCCGGCTGGCACCTGATGAAGTCGCTCGCCGCCTCGGACCGCTACGGCTGGTCGCGCTAT
>JBAUXQ010000144.1:0-4055 GCA_049584355.1 Roseiarcus sp.
GCCGTCGGCCTGCGGGTGTCGCTTGGAATGGCGCTGATCGCTCTGGTCATTGTGGCGCTGGCTGAGAACGCCCGCATTCCAGTGGACAATCCGGCGACCCATTTGGAGCTCACGATGGTTCACGAGGCGATGGTGCTGGAATATTCCGGACGGCATCTCGCTCTTCTCGAACTCGCCTCCTGGCTCAAGCTGCTGCTCTACGTTTCCTTGATCGCCTGCCTCTTCACGCCGTGGGGAATCGCCCATGAGGGCAAGGACTTCGGCGCGCAGGCCGTCGGGGTCTTGGCCTATGTCGGCAAACTCGCAGGCGTCGGGCTGTGTCTCGCGCTGTTCGAAACGACAATCGCCAAAATGCGCGTCTTCCGCGTTCCGGATTTCGTTGGGGTCGCCCTCATGCTCGCCTTTCTCGCCGTTCTTCTGCGCTTCGTTTCAGCGAGTCTCTGATGAAAGGTCTTGCCTTCGATCTCGCCCATCTGCTCGCCGGCGGACTGGTGCTGGTCAGTTTCATGCTGCTGTATCAGAATCGCCTCTATTCGCTTCTCAATGTGTTCGCGCTGCAGGCCGTGGTCCTCACGCTGTCGGTCGCGTGGCAGGCCTATACTCAGCAAGCGCCGCACCTCTATATCACCGCGGCGATCGCCCTGGTCTTCAAGGCGATCGTCATTCCGATCGCTTTGCATCGGATCATCGCCCGCTTGGGGATTCACCGCGAAGTCGAGAATGTCGTGAGTCTTGGTCCGACCATGATCGCGGCAATGGCGCTTGTGGCGCTGTCGATGGTCGTGATGTTGCGCGTCAATGCCGAGGCTGATCCGCTGGCGCGAGAGGACCTCGCTTTCGCTCTCTCGGTTGTGATGCTCGGCCTCCTCATGATGGTGACGCGCAGCAACGCTGTGAGCCAAGTGGTCGGCTTCATGTCGCTCGAGAATGGACTGATCCTGGCCGCGGCCGGCGCAAAGGGCATGCCGCTGGTGGTGGAGATCAGCGTCGCATTCTCGGTGCTGATCGCCTTCATTGTCATTGGCGTCTTCCTGTTTCGCATCCGCGAACGTTTCGACACTGTCGACATCGAGGCGCTCGATCGGTTCCAGGGAGCGCGGCGATGAACGCGGTCGTCCCGGACGCCACGACGGCGATCCTCGTCATTCCGGCCGTGACCGCGGCGATCCTCGCGTTGACGCCGAGTTATCGCGCGTCGGCGCGCCTCAACGTCCTGTCGAGCTTTCTTACCTTCATCGCGGCGCTGTCGCTGTTTGTGCGCAAGCCGGAGACGGGCTCGTATATCCTGGTCGACGATCTCAACATCGTCTTCATTGTCTTGAATACGTTTGTCGCCTTCACCACCAGCGTCTTCAGCGCCAGCTACATCGCCCATGAACTGGAGACCGGGCGGCTGACACCGATCCGACTCCGCTTCTATCACGCGATGTATCAAATCCTGCTGTTTGCGATGAACCTCGCTCTCATCGCCAACAATATCGGCTTGATGTGGGTGTCGGTCGAAATGGCGACTTTGACGACCGTGCTCATGGTCGGCGTCTACCGGACGCCCGAGGCGATCGAGGCCGCGTGGAAATATTTCATCCTGGGCAGCGTCGGCATCGCGCTTGCGCTCTTTGGCACGATCCTCGTCTATATCGCCGCCCGGCCGACGGTCGGCGAAGGACTGGACGGGATGGTCTGGACGGAGCTGGTCGCGCACGCCTCGACCTTCGATCCGGCGCAGCTCAATCTGGCCTTCGTGTTCTTGATGTTGGGCTACGGCACCAAGGTCGGGTTGGCGCCGTTGCATGCGTGGTTGCCCGACGCGCATGCCGAAGGGCCGACGCCGATATCGGCGGTTCTGTCAGGTCTACTGCTCAACGTGGCGCTGTACGCCGTGCTTCGATTCAAACTTCTGCTGGACGGCAACCCGGGAGCGATCGCTCCCGGTCCGTTGATGGCGATTCTAGGTCTCGTCTCGCTCGTATTCGCCGCCTTCATGCTGTATCGGCGCCGCGACATCAAACGGATGTTCGCCTATTCGTCCATCGAGCACATGGGCATCATCGCCTTCGCCTTCGGCATTGGCGGGCCGCTCGCCAATTTCGCCGGCCTTCTCCACATGATCATGCACAGCCTCACCAAGTCGGCGATCTTCTTCACCGTCGGCCATATCGCCCAGGTCAAGGGCACCCAGACGATCGCCGATATCCGCGGCCTGACTGTGACGCATCCGCCGCTCGGCTGGGGGCTCGTCCTCGGCGTATTCGCCATCGCCGGATTGCCGCCGCTCGGGATGTTCATGAGCGAGTTCCTGGTTGTGAGCTCGACCTTCGCGCGATCGCCATTGCTGGCCATACCTCTTGTGGCCGGGTTGCTCATCGCCTTCGGCGCGCTGCTGTTGCGGCTCCAGGGCATGGCTTTCGGAGAGCCGAGTCCAGATGTGGCGCCCGTCAAGGCGTCCTACCTTCCGATCGCCGCGCATCTCGGACTGGTTCTGATGGCGGGCATCTATCTGCCGCCGCCGCTGGTCGTCTGGTTCCAACACGTTGCGAGCCTCCTTCGCTGACAGGAGGAAGCAACATGCCGACCCTAAAGGACGCATTGTCGGGTGCGGCGGCCGCGCCCTCGAGCCGGCCCTGGCCGCGCTGGATCGTCTCCCCCGGCCTCTGGCGTGGCCTTGCCCGTCAGCTCGCTGACGGTCTTTGGACGCTTTCCGCAATGTGGGGCGAGGTCGGTATGGTTCATATGGCGCTGGTCGACGCGAAAGAGGGGCAAATTGCAGTCGTCAGTCTCGTCTGCGACGGGGGAGGCTTTCCCTCGGTCGCCGCCTCTCATGCTCCAGCGACGCGCCTGGAGCGCACGATACAAGACCTATTCGGCTACGAGCCAGTTGGCGCGCCGGATCAGCGTCCGTGGCTCGACCATGGACGTTGGCCGGTTCGTCATCCGCTCGGCGCGCGAACGCCAGCCTCGGCCGAAGCGGCGCCCTATGCTTTTCTCACTGCCGAGGGCGAGGGGCTGCATCAGATTCCGGTCGGCCCCGTCCATGCCGGCATCATCGAGCCGGGGCATTTTCGGTTCAGCGCCAGCGGCGAGACGATCGTCCGCCTCGAGGAGAGGTTGGGATATGTTCACAAAGGCGTTGAGGCGCTGATGGCGGGCGCTCCGCTCGATCGCGGCGCGCGCCTCGCGGCGCGAACGTCCGGCGACAGCACCGTCGCCTATTCGATCGCTTTCGCCCGCGCGGTCGAAAACGCCTCGAACGTCGGCGTTCCAGCGCGCGCAATATGGCTCCGCGCGCTGATGGCGGAACTCGAGCGCCTTGCGAACCACTTTGGCGACATCGGCGCGATTTGCAACGACGCTGCGTTCGCGTTGATGCACGCGCATACCGGCGTGCTGCGTGAGCGCGTGCTGCGCGCCGCCGAAGCCTGCTTCGGCCACCGCCTGATGATGGATCTCGTCGTTCCGGGCGGGATCGCAGCCGACCTGACGCTGTCCGGCCAGCGAAGCCTGCGAGAGCTTGTTGCGACCATCCGCGACGCCTTTCCGCCCCTGGTCGAACTCTATGACAATACGGCGTCGCTTCAGGACCGGATGGTCGGGACAGGGAGGCTTCGCGCCGAATTGGCGCGCCAGTTCGGCGCCGGCGGCGTGGTCGGACGCGCCTCCGGACGTTCTTTCGACGCCCGGCGCAATTTCACCTATGCGCCTTACGATCAACTCCGCTTTGAGACTCCGACCCTCTCCGAAGGCGATGTGAATGCGCGAGTTTGGATTCGCATCCGCGAAGTCGAGCAGAGCCTCGGGCTGATCGACCAGATCCTCGACGGTGCGCCTTCGGGGGAAATTCGGGTCGAGGTCGCGGGCCTTCACGAGCCGCGCGAGGGCCTCGCTCTGGTCGAGGGCTTTCGCGGCGACATCCTGGCCTGGGTTCGGCTTGACGTCGACGGCGCCATTGAGCGCTGCCACCTTCGCGACCCGTCCTGGTTTCACTGGCCGTTGCTGGAGGCGGTCATTGAGGGCAACATCGTCGCCGATTTTCCGCTCTGCAATAAATCCTTCAATTG
>JBAUXQ010000145.1:0-4817 GCA_049584355.1 Roseiarcus sp.
TGCATACCGGAGCGTGGTGCGACGCCTGGATGCGGGGCGATTCAGCCAAGGCCGATTACGAATTCGGGCGCCTCCGGGTCGCCGCCGCCGAGACCGCGGCGCTCGGGCTCGAATGCCATGCCGGCCATGGCCTCGACTACGAGACTGCGCGCCTCATCGCCGCCCTGCCGCAGATCGTCGAACTCAACATCGGCCATTTCCTGATCGGCGAAGCGATCTTTGTCGGCCTCGCCGAAGCCGTGAAGGCGATGCGGATGGCGATGGCGGAGGGACGGGCGTCGGCGGAGCGCCAGCGGTGATCGTCGGCATTGGCAGCGACCTCTGCGACATCCAGCGCGTCGAGAAGACCCTGGCGCGCTTCGGCGAGCGCTTCATCGACCGTTGCTTCACCCTGACCGAGCAGCGCCGCTCCGACCGGCGGGCTGGACGGGCCGCCTCCTACGCCAAACGATTCGCCGCCAAGGAGGCTTGCGCGAAGGCCCTGGGCACCGGCTTGAGGCGCGGGGTGTTCTGGCGCGATATGGGGGTGGTCAACCTGCCGTCCGGGCAGCCGACCATGCGGCTGACCGGCGGCGCCGCCGAGCGGCTGAGGGCGATCCTGCCGCCGGGAACCGAGCCGTTCATCCACCTGACCATCACCGACGAGAAGGGCCTCGCCCAGGCGTTCGTGGTCATCGAGGCCCGCGCGGCGCGCCAAAAAGGCAAGGCCGACTAGGGACGGCCGCCCTGGAACGGTCTGTACTTGGGTAGAATCTGTCGCCAGTTTGCGCACCCGCCCCTTCTTGCGAGGAAATGCGCCCACCCGCTGACTGCCCTAGCTCGGGCCGCCCATTAAGGACGCCGTCGAGCGCTGCCGGCCTGCACGCGCCGGCAAAGCGGGCGCGGCGGGCTGCGGGAACCGGAGTTGATCGCAATGGGATTCGAATCAGGCCGAATCAGGCTTACCTTTGGTCGGGAGCCGGCGATCGGGCCTGTCTGCGACGGCCCCGCGCCGGAGCCAGCCGATCCGAGACCGCGGGCCGCAAGAGGCGCCAAACGCTGCCCCTAGACGCCCAATTTTCGCAGTTAACCCATTGAACCGCCGACAGAAACAGAATTACGGCGCGTTTGGGGCGAAATCGAGTGACAATTATGCAACAAGGTCCGGGAAACGATGTCCGAACCCCATTTTATGGAGAAAATTTATTGTGTCCAAATTTAGAGAAGCTATGGTGTCGCAGGTGAGCGGGAGTTCCCGGTCGCGGAAGGTCGCGGGCATTTGCAGGGGCAAAGCGCCACGATCGAAAGGTCAAACGGGAAGAGGGGGCTGATCACCTTCAATTTCAGCGGTCCGTGGGAGGGCCGGGAAGTCGAAGGCGAGAAGAAAACCAACGCCCACCACGTCTAACTGGAGGTCACAAATGACGCTCATTAAGAGCCTTCTGCTCGGTTCGGCCGCCGGCATCGTCGCCGTCGCCAGCGCGCAAGCGGCCGATCTTCCGACCAAGAAGGCGGCGCCCGTCGAATACGTCAAAGTCTGTAACGTCGGCGGCATCACCGGCTGGACGTTGCCGGGCTCCGACACCTGCGTGAAGTTCAGCGGGTACCTGACCGCGCAGGTCGAGGGCGGCAACCTCAACAACCAATACACCTGGGGCTCAATCTCGCAGTTGACGACGACGACGGCGGGAACGGTGCTTGTCCCGACCTCGGGTGGCGGCACTGTCTCCGTCCCGTCCGGCACGTCCACCACCGCGGGTATCAGCGGCACCATCCCATCGGTAGTGGCGGGGGTCCCGAGTTTCCTCCTGTCGAACTCCCAGATCAATCAGCGCGTCCTCGTCGCGCCCAGCACCGTGAACTCAAACACGAAATTCTTTCGCAATGAGTTCGGCTGGACGACCCGCGCCAACTTCGGGTTCGACATCGCCTCGAACACCGCCTATGGCCCCTTGATCGGCCACTTCGACCTCAACTCGGAAATGGGCAATGGCTTCGACAACACCGGCACCGCGGTCTACGTCAACACGGGCTACGTGACCTGGGCCGGGATCACCGCCGGTAAGGCGCAGTCGTTCTACTCGTTCACGGGCGGCGGCGATAACTGGGCGAACTTCGCATCACCTGACCAGAAGGGCTTCAACGAGCCTGACCTGTTGGCCTATACGGCCTCGTTCGGCGGTGGGTTCTCGGTGACGATCGCGGCGCAAAGCGCAGGCGCGAATGGCGGCTCCGGCGCCGGGACGGATATGGGCGCGCCGAATTTCGGCAATATCGGCGTCAACGGCCTCACCCCCTCGAGCATCACCTACGGCGGCATGAAATGGCCGGACTTCGTCGGCGCCTTGCACGTCAAGCAGGGTTGGGGCGAGGCCCAGGTCTCGGGCGTGATTCATAACGTCAATGTGAGCGCTAACGGGTATAACTCCGACAACACCGCGGTCGGGGCGATATGCGGCCTTACCGGGACTTCATATTGCTACGACGAGCACAACCAGATCGGTTGGGGCGTCGACGCTGGCGTGAAGATCAACCTGCCGTCGTTCGGCGCGGGCGACGACGCCCTCCTCACCGGCTCCTATACCCAGAGCGCGGTTTGGTACTCGGGTCTCCCCGACATGATGTGGGGCGAGAACGGCCAGGTCAACGGCAACGGCCAGCCGATGTATATGCAGGACGCCTACTTCAACCCGATAACCAACTCGTGGTCGAAGCCGACCGCATGGTCGGTCTCGGCCCTGATCGAGCACCACTTCACGCCGCAGTTCTATCTCGACCTCGAAGGGTCGGTCGGCCAGTTGAAGTGGAGCAACCAGGGCGGCGGCTGCAGCCTCTTCGGGGTTGGCTGCGCTGTCGCCTCGGCCGCCCAGGGCGCGATTTCGCCAAGCGCGACGACTTGGCTGGTTGGCGCCGACCTCGGCTGGAACCCGGTCAACAACCTGAACTTCGACCTCGAGTTGATGTATCAGAGCACCAACCAGTCGACGCCGAACGGCTTCCTTGGGACCATCTACAACGCTGGCCAAGCGAGCGAGTTCTTCGTTCCGGGCGATTGGCACGGCGTCAGCGACGGTTTTGCCGGCCGCTTCCGCATCACCCGTTACTTCTGATCGCCTGCCGATCAGTTGACCTCCATCAGCCCCGGAGCGAAAGCTCCGGGGTTTTTTTGTCGCCCGGGCGTTGGAGAGTCCGAGCGCTCGTTTCGAGGGCGTGCGCGACCGATCTGCCGCCCATACTTTAACGCTTGCGCGGGCGCCCTCGGCGGCCGATGATCGGCAAGGCCCGCGCTGATGCGCGAGGGCGGCGGCGGCGGCTGAACACCGCTCCGCGCTCTTTTGCTCACGCCGATCCGTCCTGGTTGAACCGCATCGGCGCCGCCACGACGTACTGGCGGCGCGGATTAGGTTCGGCCACAGGCGATGATGCGGCAATACGAGTTGGTGGATCGGGTCCGCCGCTACAATCCTCGCACCAACGAGGATCTGCTGAATCGCGCCTACGTGTTCGCGATGAAGGCGCACGGCAGCCAGAAGCGCGCGTCCGGCGATCCCTATTTCTCCCATCCGCTCGAAGTCGCCGCAATCCTGACCGAGTTCAAGGTCGACGACGCCACGATCGCGGCGGCGATGCTGCACGACACGATCGAGGACACGACGGTCACGCGCGAGGACGTCGACAAGGCGTTCGGCGAAGAGATCGGCGGCCTGGTCGACGGCCTGACCAAGCTCGGCAAGCTCGACTTCGTCACCAGGCACGCCCAGCAGGCCGAGAATTTCCGCAAGCTTCTGCTCGCCATCGCCGACGACGCCCGCGTGCTCCTGGTCAAGCTCGCCGACCGCCTGCACAACATGCGCACCCTCCAATTCATGCCGGAGGCCAAGCGCGCCCGAATCGCCGAGGACACGCTCGACATCTATGCCCCGCTCGCCGGGCGGATGGGCATGCAGAGCATGCGCAACGAGCTCGAGGACCTCGCCTTTCGCTCACTGATGCCGGACGCCTATGAGCTCATTGTCTCGCGCCTCGAAGGCATGAAGGCCAAGAACGGCGCGATCATCGCCCGCATCGCGGCCGAGCTCACCGACCAGTTCGCCCGCCGGGGCATCAAGGTCGAGGTCAAGGGCCGCCAGAAGCAACCCTATTCGATCTGGCGCAAGATGGAGCGGCGCTCGATCGCGTTCGAGCAGTTGTCCGACATTTACGGCTTTCGAATTCTCGTCGACACCGTCGCCGACTGCTACGCTGCGGTCGGCGTCGCCCACACGACCTGGCCCAGCGTGCCGGGACGGTTCAAGGACTATATCTCGACGCCGAAGCAGAACGACTATCGTTCGATCCACACGACCGTGATCGGGCCGGGCAGCCCGCGGGTCGAGCTTCAGATCCGCACCCACGAGATGCACGAAGTGGCGGAATACGGCATCGCCGCGCACGCCATCTATAAGGACGCCGGCACGAGCGCCGACGCGCCGGTGGTGAGCGAAAGCCGCGCCTATCGGGGCTTGAGGCAGACGATCGAGGCGCTGGCGAGCGACGATTCGGAAAAGTTCCTCGAGCACACCAAGCTCGAGCTGTTTCACGACCAGGTGTTCTGCTTCACCCCCAAGGGACGGCTCATTGCGCTCCCCCGCGGCGCAACCGCGATCGATTTCGCCTATGCGGTCCATACCGACGTCGGCAATTCGGCGGTCGGGGCGAAGATCAACGGCCGCATCGCGCCGCTGATCTCGGAGCTTCACAACGGCGACGAGGTGCTGATCTCGCGCGCAGAGGGGGGGTCGCCGCCGGCGGCCTGGGACAGCGTCGTGGTGACCGGGCGCGCTCGCGCCGCCATCCGC
>JBAUXQ010000146.1:0-2472 GCA_049584355.1 Roseiarcus sp.
GTCCAGCGCTTCCTTCTCGGCGGCGAAGCCGGCGAGCTGGGCGTTGCAGAACGGGCACCACGCGCCGCGATAGATCAGGACCACGGCCCACGACCCGGCGAGCGCGGCGGGCAGCGCGATCGGCCCGCCGCCGACCGCGGGGACATCGAGTTTGGGAAAGGCGTCGCCGTTGTGCAGAAGAGGCATTGAAAGTCTCCTTTTGCATTGGACCTTTGGGTCCAGATACGGCGATGACGCTCGTAGCTTCTGACTGGACTGTCAAGTCCAGTTCCGGCTAGGCTGTCCCGAGGCGAAAGGAGCATCCGAGTGCGCAGACAGAAGAAGGCTCAGCCGCGCGAACCGCTGCCGCACACGGCCCGCGGGGCTGCGACACGGGCGCGCATTATCGAGGCGGCGGGGGACCTCGTCTACCGGCGCGGGGCAAGCGCGACCAGCCTCGAGGACATCATGGAAGCGAGCGCGACCTCGAAGTCGCAGCTCTACCATTACTTCGCCGACAAGGACGCGCTGATGCGCGCGGTAATCGAGCTCCAGACCCGCCGGGTGATGGGCGTCCAGGCCGCTCACCTCGACACGGTCGATTCGCTGGCCGGGCTCAGGCGATGGCGCGACGCCCTGGTGACGATCAACAAGGCTGCCCGCGGCGTCGGCGGCTGTCCGCTCGGATCGCTGGCGAGCGAGCTCTCGGATCGGTCGGAGAGCGCACGGGCGCTGCTGGCGCACGGCTTCGAGCTGTGGGAATTGCAACTCAGGCGCGGCTTAGGCGCGATGCGCGACAGCGGCAAGCTCAAGCCCGAGGCGAACCCGGCCGAGCTCGCGACCGCGGTGATCGCCGCGCTGCAGGGCGGCCTCCTGTTGGCGCAGACGACCCGCTCGAGCCGGCCGCTCGAGCTCGCGCTCGACATGGCGATCGGCCACATCGCCCGCCTGTCGGGTTGAGCCGGGCAGCGAATCCAGGAGCGCCGGCTGGCCGTCCGGTCGACAAGCGCATCCTCCCGCGCTACCGATGGCCATTCCCACTGTGGAATCACACAGGGGCGGGGAGGAAACTTGGAGACGATCGTTTCCATCGTCGGCGGAGTGGGCCTGTTCCTGCTCGGCATGGCGGTCATGACCGACGGGCTCAAGGCGCTCGCCGGCACAGCCTTGAAGCAGGTGATGGAAAAGGCGGCGGCGACGCCGCTGCTCGGCACGTTCTGGGGCGCGGTCATCACGCTCCTGGTGCAATCGTCGAGCGCCACCACCATGACCACCATCGGGCTGGTCAGCGCCGGGCTCCTCACTTTCCCGCAAGGCTTGAGCCTCGTATTCGGCGCCAACATCGGCACCACCGGCACCGGCTGGCTGGTCGCTGCGTTCGGGGTCCGGATCTCGCTCACCGCCGCTGCACTGCCGATCGTCTTCGTCGGCGCGCTGCTCAAGGTGGTCGGGCGCGGCCGTCTGGCGGCGGCGGGCGCGGCAATCGCCGGCTTCGCACTGATCCTGGTCGGGTTGTCGACGCTTCAACAGGGCATGGGCGGGCTCGCCGAATCGTTGCATCCCTCAGACCTCCCGACGGTCACCAATGCCGCCGGCGCCATCGACTTGGCGGGCTTCGCCAACGTGTTGCTGCTGGTGGTGGTCGGCGCCGTGATGACGACCGTCATGCAGTCTTCGACCGCCTCGATCGCGGTCACGCTGTCGGCGCTCTACGCCGGCGCGGTCGGCCTCGATCAGGCGCTGGCGTTGGTGATCGGCCAGAACATCGGCACCGCGACCAGTTCGGCGGTCGCCGCGATCGGCGCGTCCAGCACCGCCAAGCGGCTGGCCGTCGCCTATATCGCCTTCAAGCTGGTGGCGGCCCTGATCGCGATCGTGCTTTTTCCATTTTTAACGCCGCTGATCGTCCGCGCGTCGCAGCAGTTCGATTCAACGGCCCTGCTCGCCGCCTATCATACCGCCTACAACGTGATCGGCGTTGCGGTCCTGTTGCCGCTGATGGGGCCGTTCACGCGCCTGATCGAACGCCTGGTTCCGGAGCGAGGCTCGGCGTTCACGAAATACCTCGATCCGGCGGCGCTTCGCGCGCCCACGGTCGCGGTCGAGGCGGTGCGCCGGACGGTTGAGCGCGCGCTCGAAACGCTGTGCCTCGCGACGGCGAAAGCGCTTGAGGGCGCCGTCGAAGGCGGGACGGTCCGCCCGGCCGTCGACGAGGCCACGCTTGGGCAGGCGTCGGGGGCGTTGCGGCAGGCGGCCGATTTTCTGTCCAAGGCCGACCCGCCGCCTTCCGAGGAAGGCCACGCCTGGTACACGAGCACGGTGCATGCGCTCGACCATGCGAGCCGGCTTGCCGAGGCCGTCGACGCCATGGCGAAGACAGGCCTTGCGACCGAGGGCCCCGAGGAGCTCAGCGCCGCAATACTATGCGCGCGATCGATGCGCGAGGCGACGGGAGCCGCGGCTGGTCTCGCGCGCTCCGCCGGACCCGGCCAT
>JBAUXQ010000147.1:0-3104 GCA_049584355.1 Roseiarcus sp.
CTGTAAGTCTCCGCCGAAATAACCGCTTCGGAGCCGTTCGCCTGAGCGACCGCGTGTATCGAAAGAAACGGGGCGTCTCGTATGTCGACCCTGCGATATTGTCGAATCGCGGACGAGCGAGCCGTTCTCCGACGATCCCGTTGTGATACACTTAGCAGATTGGCTGGGAACTATCCGCGACGGAGGCGATCTTGCGAATCTTGGGCGCGATCTTGATTCTGGTGGGCCTCGTCGCCTTCGGCGGCCCGGCTTTCGCCGCCGATCCGCTGCCGAAAACCGGATCGGCGAAACTGGCTGCCTATACGGTCTGCCGCTCGGCCGTGATCGTCGACATGGGCCCGGTCGGCTCAAATTCGTCGGCGGAGTGCATCGGCATCGTGAAGACCCGGGACGGGTCGAAGCTCTTGGACAACCTGGCGATCCGCTGCCAAGAGGATGCCAAAGCGCGACCCGAAGGCTACGCCTTCACCGGCACATGCATCCACACCGACGCCGACGGGGACAAGCTCTTCATGACCTACGAGGGTCCGGAAAGCGGAACGATCGCGCTCATCGGCGGAAGCGGCAAGTACAAGGACATCACCGGGTCGGGAACCTGGAGCGTCACCGACGCGCCGGGCAACACCGCGCAGCTCTTCCTGTTCACGCTCACTTACGACGTGAGCTGGACAATGAAGGAGAAGTGAGAGACCGAAGGCATTAGAGACGGCGCGGGCTTTGAATTCATACCAACACACATCGGCCAAGAGATCCGTCTTTTTGACGTTTGACGATGGACCGCATCCGAAGCATACTGATCGTGTCCTAAAGACGCTCAGTGATCGCCAAATCAACGCAACCTTCTTCATCATCGGCGAGAACGCGTTCGCGTTCCCCGAAATCGTGTATAGAATAGCTGCTGCCGGCCATCGCATTGGTAATCATTCATATTCGCACCGTGACCTTACGGAACTCTCCGCTAAGGAGATTGAATCACAAATAATGAAAACAGAAAAACTGATTGCTCTCTATTCAGGCAAGGAAAAGCTCCTGCGGCCACCCTATGGCGCACACAATTCTCTGGTGGAAAAAGTGTCGAAAGATTTGGGATATCAGCTCTATTTCTGGAATGTCGATACGCTCGACTGGAAAGAAAGCCATCGGCCTGACGGTTGGGTGAGCCACGGGCTTGCCCAGTTTAATGGGCGCGACAATACGATCGTGCTCAACCATGACATCCATGAGAGCACTGCTGATCATCTCGATCTCTTCATCTCCGAGATTATCGCGCTTGGACCGACCCGTTTTGAAATTGTCGCGGGAGGCTAAGAGAGCGGCGAGGCGAGGGCGCTTTGATGCTCCCTTCCGCTGAATACCCAGCTGGCGTTGCCTAGCGCGTGGTCTTCCCCCATCCCCCTCCCGTAGGCGTTACGATCTCGATTGCTTCGCCCGCTTCGATGTTGGTCTCGGCGCAGCCGGGCAGGATTTCGATGCGCCCCTCGTTGCGGCGGACGGAATTGCGGCCAAGTTCGCCTTCGCTCCCGCCCATCATGCCCGGATTGGCGACGGCGCGATGGCCGCTCAGAATCGCGGCCTGCATCGGGCGAAGAAAGCGGATGCGCCGCAGCGTGCCGTCGCCCGCCTTGAAGCGCCCTTTGCCGCCGGACCCGCGGCGGATGTGGAAATCCTCGAGCACGACCGGAAAACGGCTCTCCAGCACTTCGGGGTCGGTCAGCCGCGAGTTGGTCATATGCGTATGGACCGCGCTTGCGCCGTCGAAGCCTTCGCCCGCCGGCGCGCCGGAGCAGATCGTCTCGTAATATTGGTAAGTGTCGTCGCCGAAGGTGAGGTTGTTCATCGTGCCCTGCGCCGACCCAAGCGCGCCGAGCGCGGCGAACAGCGTATCGGTCACCGCCTGGGAGACCTCGACATTCCCCGCCACTACCGCGGCCGGATAGCGCGGGGAAAGCATCGAGCCTTCCGGCAGGATGACGCGGATCGGCCTGAGACACCCCGCGTTTATCGGGATGTCGTCGTCGACCATCACCCGGAACACGTAGAGCACGGCGGCGCGCGTCACCGGCTCGGGCGCGTTGAAGTTCGACGGCTGCTGCGGCGACGTGCCGGTGAAATCGACTGTCGCTTCGCGCCTGGCCTTGTCGACGCTGATCCTGACCTTGATGACCGCGCCCTGGTCGGAGACGCTCGTCGCCTCGCCGTCCGCCAGCCTGTCGATCACGCGGCGCACGCTTTCGTCGGCGTTGTCCTGCACGTGACCCATATAGGCCTCGACGACGCTAAGCGAGAACATCTCGACCATGCGCCTGAGCTCGCGCGCGCCCTTCTCGTTGGCCGCGATCTGGGCCTTGAGGTCGTTGACGTTCTGCAACGGGTTGCGCGCCGGATAGGGGCCGCTGGCCAAAAGGTCGTAGAGCTCGCGTTCGCGGAAGCGGCCTTGGCTGACGAGCAGGAAATTATCGATATAGACGCCCTCTTCGCGGATCGACGTTGCGAGCGGCGACATCGACCCAGGCGCGATCCCGCCGATATCGGCGTGATGGCCGCGCGAAGCCGTCCAGAACAGGATCGTCCGGCCGCCCTCGTCGAATACCGGCGTGCAGACGGTGATGTCGGGCAGATGGGTGCCGCCGTTATAGGGCGCGTTGAGCGCGAACACGTCGCCCGGGCGGATGCGACCGGAATTGTCGCGGATGATCGTCTCGACCGAGCGGTCCATCGAGCCGAGATGGACCGGCATGTGCGGCGCGTTGGCGACCAGGCGGCCCTGGCGGTCAAACACCGCGCAGGAAAAGTCGAGCCGTTCCTTGATGTTGACCGAATAGGCGGTGTTCTGCAGCGTCACGCCCATCTGCTCGGCGATCGACATGAAGAGATGGTTGAAGATCTCGAGCATGACCGGATCGGCCTTGGCGCCGATCGCCTGGCGCCGCCGCATCGGCTCGACGCGGGTCAAGAGCACATGGTTCTTCGCCGTGATCGCGGCGCGCCAGCCCTGTTCGACGACGATCGTCTGGTGCGGCTCGATGACGAGCGCCGGCCCATCGACGCCAGCGCCGGCTGGCAACGTCTCGCGCAAATAGATGTTGGCCTTCCGCCAGGCGCCG
>JBAUXQ010000148.1:0-9113 GCA_049584355.1 Roseiarcus sp.
CCGCCGCTGACCGCGGCCGCCAAGGTGATGATCGGCGGCGCGCTGGTGCTGGCGGCGGGAATCCTGATCGGTTCGAGCTGAGGCCTTGGCGGGGCGCCGCGCTCGGAAGCTCATCGCCAGACACCCAAACGGAATCTGCTTCATAGGGACCCGAGCGGAACGGAACTTGATAGTCTGGTCCGCATACGCGCCGGAGGGGCGATGCCACCCAATTCATTCGACGTCACCCGCATTCCGACCAGCGGGCCCGGCGACGTTTCCGGCCTCATGGCTCTCATCGAGAAGGGCGTGCTCGAGCCTTCGTCCATTCTCGCCGTTCTGGGCAAGACCGAAGGCAACGGCGGGGTTAACGACTTCACCCGTGAATACGCCGTCGCCGCCTTGTGCAACGCGCTCGCGCCACCTCTCAAGCTCACCCCCCGCGAGGTCGAGGCGAGAATCGCCTTCGTCATGTCGGGCGGCACGGAGGGCGTGCTGTCGCCGCATATCACAATCTTCACGCGAAGCCCGCTACCCGAGGGCGCCAACCCGCCTTCAGGGGAGAAGCGCCTGAGCGTCGGCATCGCTCATACCCGCGACTTTCTGCCGGAGGAGATCGGCCGGGACGCGCAGATCGGCGAGACCGTGAAGGCCGTCGAAGCGGCGATGCGCGACGCACGCATCGACGCCGTCGCGGATGTGCATTTCGTCCAGATCAAATGCCCGCTTCTGACCAGCGAGCGCGTCAAGGAAGCCGGCGACCGCGGCAAGACGGTGGCTACAACGAGCGGCTATACTTCGATGGGCTATTCGCGCGGCGCCTCGGCAATCGGCGTCGCCAAAGCGCTGGGCGAGATCGGCGCCGGGGTCGGCGAAGGCCAGGTGCTGAAAGACTGGAGCCTCTATTCGTCCGTCGCGTCGTGCTCGGCCGGCATCGAGCTCATGCACAATGTGGTCATTCTGTTTGGCGCGTCGCGCTTCTCGGCGAGCCCGTTCAGAATAGGTCATGCGGTGATGCGCGATGCGATCGATCTTCCGGCGGTGATGCAGGCCCTCGATAGCGTGGGCTTAAGCGCGCTCGACGCTGGGTCGCAAAGCCGGCTCGTCAACATTTTCGCCAAGGCCGAGGCCTCGCCCAACGGCGCCATCCGGGGCTTGCGCCATACGATGCTCGACGATTCGGACATCAATGCCACGCGCCACGCCCGCGCGGCGGTCGGTGGATTGATCGGCGGCGTCGCGGGAACCGGGGCGGTCTATGTCTCGGGCGGCGCCGAGCACCAGGGGCCGGCCGGCGGCGGCCCGGTCGCGGTCATCGCGCGCCACTGACATGCGGCGGCGCGGTACCTTGACTCGGCGCCTCGATGCGCGACTCTTTGAGATCGATCGCAGGCCGCGGCGGCGGCGGTGAGGGAGGAGCGCATGGGAAATCGGCAGCACGCGGACATGCCGCAATTCACGCGGCGGGCCGCGCTCGGCGGCGCCCTCTTGCTCGGCCTCGCCCACGGCGCGGCGTTCGCTCAGGACGAGGGCTGCACGAAAGTCACGACCCAATCGCTCGCGATTCCCGGTCTCGTCATCGACGGCTCCAAAATGCAGGAGGCGGGCGACGGCCTGCCAAAACATTGCATCGTGACCGGCGAGGTCAACGATCGAACCGGCGCCGACGGCAAGCGCTACGCGATCGGATTCGAGATGCGGCTTCCGGTCGAATGGAACGGGCGGTTTCTCGATCAGGCCAACGGCGGCAACGACGGGGCGGTGCTGCCTGCGACCGGCGACCAGCCGAAGGCGCTCGCTTCCGGCGGCGTGCCGGCGCTGGCCCGCGGCTTTACGGTCATGTCGTCGGACAGCGGCCATTCCGGCGTCGATCCGGCCAACAAGGCGCTCGGCCTCGCCGCTGGCGCGGCCTTCGGCCTCGATCCGCAGGCCCGGCGCGACTACGGCTATTCGGCCGACATGACGCTCGCGCCGATCGCCAAGGCGATCATCGCCGCGCATTATGGCCGCAAGCCGGACTATTCCTACATGTTCGGCTGCTCGAATGGCGGACGCCACACGATGGTGGCGGCGACGCGGATGCCGGAAGCCTATGACGGCTTCCTCGTCGGCGATCCCGGCTTCGACCTGCCGCGGGCGGCGATCCAGCATGCCTGGGACGCGCAGGCCTTCGTCAAGGCCGATCCCGACATCCGCAAGTCAATCACGGCGGACGAAGCCGCGCTGGTCTCGCGCAAGATCATCGCCGCCTACGACAAACTGGACGGTCTCGAAGACGGGCTGACCGAAAATCTCGCCGCCTGCCAGAAGGCGTTCGATTTCGACAGCCTGATCTGCGCCCCCGGCGCGAGCGCGGACTGCCTGCCCAAGGCCAAGGTCGAGGCGCTCAAGAAGAGCTTCGCGGGCCCGAGGAACTCGAAGGGCGAGGCCCTCTATTCCGACTGGCCGGTCGACGGCGGCGTCGGCACGGGCAACTGGCGGCTGTGGAAGATCGAAAGCCCAATCCCGCCCTGGGATCACTATCCGATCATCGCCACGATGGGCGCAGCCTCGCTCGATTACATATTCACCACCCCGCCGACTCCGGTCGCCGGCTCGACGGATGCGCTCATGAAGTCGCTTCTCGCGTTCGACTTCGACCGGGACGCGCCGAAAATCTACGCCACGACCGACGCCTTTCCTCAGTCGGCGATGGAATTCATGACCCCGCCGGACGCCGACGATCCGAAGCTCGCGCAATTCCGCCAATTGGCCCGCAAGATGATCATCTATCACGGCCAGGCGGACCCGGTGTTTTCGATCGACGACACGATCCGCTGGTACGAGAAGCTGAACGCCAATCTCGACGGAAAGGCCAATGTCGACGTCCGCCTGTTCGCGGTCCCGGGGATGACTCACTGCACTGACGGCCTCGCGCTCGACAAGTTCGATGCTCTGACCGCGCTGGTCGACTGGGTCGAGAAAGGCAAGGCGCCGGACCGGATCATCGCCACTGTCGATCCGGCGAACAAGGAGATACCGGCTTCCTGGAGCCCCAACCGCACCCGCCCGCTCTGCCCCTGGCCGAGGTGCGCCAAATATTCAGGCGGCGATCCGGAAAGCGCGGGCTCGTTCGAATGCTCGGCTCCGTGACGCGTTGATCGAATTGCGCGTCCGCAGGCGGATAGGGATATGTCGCGAACGACACGCGTTCCCGCGGACGGGTTTTACTATGGCGAAGGACCGCGCTGGCGTGACGGCGGACATCGAGGCTCCGCACGCCGGTCGTCCTTGACCACCCTGGAGGCGCGCCGCCGTCTGGAATTTCCGGTCGATGGAGTCGGCGCCTATTCCCGCGCCAGCACCTCGCGCACGCGCTCGACCAACTCGGCTTGGGGCGCGGAGAACTGCGCGCGTTTGCGCAATTCGAGATAGTCGGCGCGGTCCTTGGTCGCCTTGGCGAGTTCGGCGCCGAGCTTGAGATCCCGGATCGTGACTTGCGGACCGCCCGGGGCGTTGCGCTCGTTCGAGCCCTGGATGACGGCGACCCGGCTCTGGCGGCGGTCGGCGTATTTGAGCTGCGCGTTCATGCCGCCCGAGCCGAGATAGAGCTCGGCCGCGATCCCCGCTTGGCGCAAGCTCGCAACGAGCCTCTGATAATTCGCCATCGACGCCTCGTCGCGGTCGAGCGCGAGCACCACCACCGGCCCCGGCGCTTCCGCCGCGGCGACGATTGGACTCTTTATCGCTCGCAGCGCCGCCAAGAGGCGCGAGACGCCGATCGAAAAGCCGGTCGCGGGAACCGGCTCCGCCCGAAACCGCGCCACCAGCCCGTCGTAGCGCCCGCCGCCGCCGACCGAGCCGAACCGGATTGGCCTGCCGTCCACGCCCGGCGTCTCGAACGTGAGCTCGGCCTCGAAAACCGGGCCGGTGTAATATTCAAGCCCGCGCACAACGGAGGGATCGATACGGATGCGGTCGGGACCATAGCCAGCCGCCCGAACGAGGGTCGCGATCTCGGCAAGCTCTTTCAGCCCTTCGCCCCCTACGCCGTGACCGGGCGCGTTCCCAACAGCGCCTCCGTCGATAGGCTGGACGCCCGTAGGAGGCGGCTCGTCGCCGACGCCGTCGCCAAACTGCACAGTCCCATCGTTGGCATTGATTTCGAACCCGGCGCCATTCACGAGCGCGAGCACCTTTTCAATATCGTTCTCGCCAAGCCCCGCGCCCCTGGTGAAATCTCCGCTCTCGTCCTTGCGTCCGGCGCCGAGGAGCGCACGCACGCCCTCAGGCCCGAGCCGGTCGAGCTTGTCGATCGCCCGCAGCACGATTAGCCGCCGCCCGGCGTTCGCCTCGCCGCCGAGGCCGATCGCCTCCATCACGCCGTCGAGCACTTTGCGGTTATTGACCTTGATCACATAATCGCCGCGCGCGATCCCGAGCGCCTCGAGGCAGTCGGCGGCCATCATGCAGATCTCGGCGTCCGCGGCCGGCGACGCCGCGCCGACCGTATCGGCGTCGAACTGCATGAACTGGCGGAAGCGGCCGGGCCCCGGCTTCTCGTTGCGGAACACCCAGCCGGCGCGATAGGAGCGGTACGGCTTCGGCAGCTTCTCGTAGTGCTCGGCGACATAGCGGGCGAGCGGCGCGGTGAGGTCGTAGCGCAGCGATAGCCATTGCTCGTCGTCGTCCTTGAACGAGAATACGCCCTCGTTCGGCCGGTCCTGGTCGGGCAGGAATTTGCCGAGCGCCTCGGTCAACTCGACGAACGGCGTCTCGACCGCCTCGAAGCCATAAAGCTTATAGACGTCGCGGATCCTCGCCATCATCGCCTCGGCGGCGGCGATGTCGGCCTGGTCGCGGTCGGCGAAGCCCCGCGGCAGCGCGGCGCGGACAAGCGAGGCGTTGGTTTCGGTCATGCGGCTCTATATCTGCAAGCGCTGCGCCCAGAGCAAGTCGGGTTCAAATCGACGCGGGTCATGATGGGGCCCTGCGGCTCGACCGGAAAGCCGAACCGCGTGGGGGACTGCGAGGCCCGTGTTCCGCAAACCGCCAATGCGAACGAAACAAACTCTTTTTTCATTCCCGGTTTCGAACTCATCGCTGTTTCCTAAAAATCAGAATAGCATGGACGATGCATCATGAAAAGAGAAAATACCCAAGCGGCTGAAAAACAACGGATTTATTTCTACGGACGGCCCTCCAGTCGCGCCGGAAAGGCCCAGTAACGGCAGACGCGCGCCGTGGGCGAGGCGGATAATTCCCAGTTTCCAGCCTCCGGAACAGGGGGATTTATTGCCAATAACAGGGAGAATTTTCGCCACCAACAGGGACGTTTTTCATCTTAGCAGGGAAGCAAATCGCCCTTGAGCACAGGATCTCGAAGCTTCGTTCCGGGGACGCCCAGAAGGCGGATTTCCGACGGTCGCCAGCGCGCTGGCGCGTTATCGCGCCTCGGCCAAACCTCCGTTCGCCCTAAAAGAGGTTCGCGGTGACGTTGATGGTCAGCGCGAGGATGATCGCGTTGAAGAAGAACCCGACGACGCCCTGAATGACCACGATCCGCCGTATCCGCATCGAGGTGACGTTGACGTCGGATGAGGCGAAGGTGCAGCCGATCACAAACGCCTGATAGAAGAATTCCATCCAGCCCGGCTGAGGCGTTCCCGGAAATTCGAGGCCGCCCGCGATCGCCCCCTTCCGCGGCATGAAGTAGACGCCGGCGTAGTGCAGCCCGAACATCACTTGCAAGAAGGTCCAGGCGCTCAGCACCGTGGCCGCGACCAGCAGGAGATGCCCCGCCTTGAGCCAGCCGGTCATGTCCTTCACGGGCCCGAGCTCCCAGACGATCGCCGCGATGGCGGCGAGCGCCGCGACGATCCCGAGGACCACCAGCACCCACTGGTTCTCATCCTCCGGCCGCGACTGGACCCGCGCGTCGCGCGTCGGGTCCATGACCATGTGCAGAATCAGGAGGAGGAACGCCCAGGCGCCGACGTTCCAGGCAATGAGGAGCCGCGTCGCTTCGCGGATGTCGACTCCAAGCTGCAAAGGGATATAGGCCGCGATCATCAGGGCCGCCCCCGCCAGCAGACGCGGTCGATGGGCGAAGGTCGCGAAGAAACCGCTGGCGGGCTTGCCAGCTTTTGGCTGGGGCGGCGGTTGCGGGGGCGGCCGTTTAGCCATGCGAAAGCCGTTCGAATTCGGACGAGGCATGTGCCTTGCCCGAGGCGGCCCGGAGGGTCAAGCGGAGCACGCTCGCGGCTCTTATCGCTTATCCCGCAGTCCGTTCGGTGCTAAACCGCGCCATGCGAGAGGCGGGCCACGGCACGGTTTCCACCCGCGCCGATGGGCGCGTGACGGTCGTTACGATCGAGCGGCCCGAACGGCGCAACGCGGTCGACCTTGCGACCGCGCGCGCTCTGTTTGACGCCTTCCAGCGCTTCGACGCCGACCCGGACTCCTACGTGGCGGTGCTGACCGGCGCGGGGGGCGCGTTCTGCGCCGGGGCCGATCTCAAGGCGATCGCCGAAGGCGAGACGCGGCCGATCGAGCCGGACGGCGACTTCGGTCCGATGGGTCCGACGCGGCTCAGGCTGGGCAAGCCGGTGATCGCCGCGATCGAAGGCCCCGCGGACGCGGGCGGGATGGAGCTCGCCCTGTGGTGCGACTTGCGGATTGCGGCGCGCTCCTCGGTCTTCGGCCTCTTCAATCGCCGTTTCGGCGTGCCGCTCATTGACCTCGGCACGATCCGTCTGCCGCGCATCGTCGGCCCCGGCCGCGCCCTCGAACTGATCCTGACCGGCCGCGCCGTCGGCGCCGAGGAGGCGCTGCGGATCGGCATCGTCAACGAAGTGGCCGAGGATGGCCAAGCGCTCGCCCGCGCCCTGGGGCTCGCCCGGACGCTCTGCGGTTTCCCGCAATCCGCGATGCGCAACGACCGCATGTCCGCAATCGAGCAGTGGGACTTGACCGGGCCGGAGGCGCTCGCAAACGAGGTCGCGTGGGGGCTGAAGACGCTCGCCAGCGGCGAAACATCCGCCGGCTCGGCGCGCTTCAAGAGCGGCGCCGGCCGGCACGGCCGCCCCGTTGGCGAGATCGAGGACAATTCGACGCCGCAAACCTGAGCAGGGGCCCTCGCGCGCTCCGCGGCGCGGTAGCGGAGGGCCCCCATTTGACTCCGCGCGCGATTTCTTCGACCTCTTCGCTCCAGAGGGAGGCTTGAGGCCATGGGTTCGGACCCCGGAGATCGCGACGACCCGGCCGCGCTGCGCGCGCGCCTGGATCGGCTGTCGAGCGAGCTTAAAGGTCGGGCCGCGCCGCCTCCGGCGCCCGGCCCAAAGCGGGAGGCCAAGCCCGACGACACGGGATCGGCGATGTCGCTTGGCCTGCGCGCCGGCAGCGAGTTCGTCTCGGCGGTCATCGTCGGCTTGGGCATCGGCTGGGCTCTCGACCGCGCTCTCGGCACCAATCCGGCGTTTCTGATCGTGTTTTTCATGCTCGGCGTGACGGCGGCGATATGGAACGTGATTCGGCTGACTTCGCCCAAACGGGCGTCAAACAACCGCAATTCGCCCTTGTCTCGCACGGACTCGCCGGATAAAGACGGGCGGCGCCCGGCTTCTG
Organism: Roseiarcus sp.; assembly: GCA_049584355.1. Lineage (GTDB taxonomy): Bacteria > Pseudomonadota > Alphaproteobacteria > Rhizobiales > Beijerinckiaceae > Roseiarcus. The sequence goes on from JBAUXQ010000148.1 coordinate 7,585, forward strand.
GAGCCGAACGCGACGCCTCGTTGGGGGGGCGCGGAGCCGCCGGCGCGGCGGACGACGACGAGGACTAGAGGACGTGGCGACAGAGTCGGGACCGGCGATCGATCCGATCCACCAATTTGCCCTGCATCCGGTCGTCTCGATTCAAGTCGCGGGCCACGACGTCTCACTGACCAATTCCGGCCTCTATATGCTGCTGGCGGTCGCGCTTGCCTGCCTTCTGGTCGCGCTCGGCGCGCGCGGCGGCTCGGGCGTGCCCGGCCGGATGCAAGCCATGGCCGAAATGGCTTACGAGTTCGTCGCCGGCATGGTCCGCTCGGCTGCGGGCGAAGCCGGGATGCGGTTCTTCCCGCTGGTCTTCTGCATCTTTTTCTTCATTGTGATCTGCAATCTGATTGGCATCATTCCCTACTCGTTCACGGTGACAAGCCAGATCATCGTCACGGCGGCGTTTGCGCTTCTTGTGTTCTTCACCGTGGTGATCGTCGGGATCAAGGATCACGGACTGCATTTCTTCAAAGTGTTCGTGCCGCCTGACGTGCCGATCTACATCCTGCCGCTGGTGGTGGCGATCGAGGTTTTTTCCTTCTTCGTGCGCCCGGTCAGCCATTCGGTGCGCTTGTTCGCCAACATGCTCGCCGGCCATATCACTCTCAACGTGTTTGGAAGCTTCGTCGTGATGCTGCTCGGAGCCGGCGCGCTGATCAAGGCGTTCGCGGTGCTGCCCTTCTTGATGACGATCGGGCTCTTCGGCCTCGAGCTGCTCGTAGCCTTCCTGCAAGCGTACGTGTTCGCGATGTTGACTTGCATGTATCTCAACGACGCACTCCACCCCGGCGGCCACTAACCTTCCGATCAACCACAAAGCTTCTAAAGCCTCTAGAGGCGTACTAAGGAGTCACAAATGGAACCGCATGAGCTTGCCATCGCCGCAAAGTACGTCGGCGCGGGCCTCGCCGCCATCGGAACGGGGGCCGCCGGCATTGGCGTCGGCACGCTGTTCGGCCAGTTCCTGAACGGAGCTCTGCGCAACCCGTCGGCGGTTGAAGGCCAGTTCGGCCGTCTGATCTTTGGCTTCGCAGTGACCGAGGCTTTGGGCATTTTCGCCCTTCTGATCGCGTTCCTGCTGCTCTTCGCGGTCTGAGGCTTGAGACTTCGTTCTGATGCCCGAAGGGAAGGCGCATGCGGCGCCTACCCGGTTCGTAAGGGTCCGTGATGGCACAGCCCGCGCAATCAACGCCCACCGACACGACTCAGACGCAGGTCGGCCAAGAAGGCGGCGCGCATTCGAACTTCCCGCCGTTCGACCCGAGCACGTTTCCCTCGCAGCTCGTCTGGCTCGCGATCGCCTTCGGGTTCCTCTATTGGTACATGTCCAAGCGCGGCTTGCCGCAGCTCGGGGCGGTGATCGACGGCCGCAAGGCCCAAATCGCGCGCGACCTCGACGAGGCGACCGCGATGCAGCAGCGGGCCGACGCCGCCGCGGCGGCGCATGAAAAGACATTGGCCGAGGCGCGCGCGAAGGCGCAGAC
>JBAUXQ010000149.1:0-7636 GCA_049584355.1 Roseiarcus sp.
AGTTTCGGTATCCGAGGTCCGAGCCCGTTTGCATGACGCGGCTCGTTTCCGAGCACGATCAACCTCACATACGGTCGCCGCTCGAGACGGCTGCACCAAGATCCCGCTTGCGGCGGGCAGGGGCTCAGGGGGGCGAAACCATTCTGTGGATCGGCTTTTTCAGGCCATGGCTGCTATCGGTTCGTCCACCCGGATCCGCCAGAACTGATCAGGTTCTGGAAGATTTGATAATCTGTTGAGCGTCTGTCGTCAGGCGTCCTTCATCACGGCGCCTTCGATGACGACGCCCGCGGTGACATATTTCCACAGCGCCACCAGCAGCTTTCGCGCCAGCGCCACGATGGTCGTCTTCTTCAGCCGGCCGCCGTTGCGGTTGACCCGTTCTTTGAACCACAGGGCCAGCGCCGATTGCGGCTGATGGCGGAGCCATAGCCAGGCAAGCTGAACCAGGGTGGTTCGCAATCGCGGATTACCTGCTTTGGAGACGCCCTGCTCGTGATCGACCGATCCGCTTTGCCAGGGCGTCGGCGCCAGCCCCGCATATGACGCGAGTTGGCGGCGATTGCCGAATTGGCGGAATAGCGCCTCCAACCAGAGGCTGGCGGCGAACTCCGCGCCGATGCCCCTGAACTCGAGCAACATCTTCCCCGGCGACGCAGGCGTGGCGGCCTGTTGCGCAGCAAGCAGCGCGTCCCGTTCGGCCTCCGCCCGCTTGATTTGATCGAGCAGCAATTCGAGCCGATCGAGTTCGCGGCTGATCTGGGTCTTGAGATGCATCGGCAACGAACGGCCGTCGCCCGTCGTCAGCTCGTCGAGCCGTTGGCGTCGATCGCGGCGCAGCGGCTCGTAACCGGAGACGCCCTGGGAAAACAGCAGCCCCTTGACGCGATTGACGTGCTTGACCCGCTCGGCGATCAGCACCTTGCGCTCGCGACCGAGGCGGCGGCGATCTTCTTCCTCGGGTGTCGGCGCCTTGACCATCGCGCACACCCGAGGTTCGCCGCGCTTGAACGCCAATAGCGCGCGAAGCAGCGCCTCGCCGTCGATCCTGTCGGTCTTGGCTCGCCGCCGTCGGCGCGACGTCGCAATCGAGGCGGGGTCGACGACGTGGCTTTCAATTCCTTCGCTTTGCAGCACGCGATGAAGCCAGAAGCCGTCGAGACCCGCTTCGTGAATGACAACGATCGGAAAGGATTTTCCGGTCCGCTCGGACGCCTTCCGCTTCAGCTCCGAAAAGCGCGCCAGCAGCGCCGCGACGTCCCCGGCCCGCACAGAATGCTTCGACATCTTCTCAGCGGAGCCCGGCGACAGCGATGTGACTAGCCAGATGGAACGGCTCAGTTCCAAAGAGATGAAAATTGCGGCAAGATTGGATTGGATGGCGGTCGGCGCGTCGTGTCGGTCAGCTACGGCTGGCATGGTCGTCTCCAGAGTAAGTGTTCGCAACCTCACTCTGCCAGAGCGCTGGTCGCTATCCACCTCCCCATGGGATCTGTCGGACTCGGGTTTTGGACGGGAGATTTTGGCGCGCTGAAACGTCTTGCGGCGTGGGATCGGTTCCCAGCGCCGTTCAGAGGCGGGATTTGGGCCGCTTCGGACGCTTGCTTTGCTGGCGCGGAGACGCTTGGCGGCCGGGTCAGGCGGGGGCGAGGACGAACATCCGCTTCAGGTTCCACGCCATCGTCACGAGGCTCCACTCGCCGCGCACTTTGTCGAGGCCGCGCAATGAAAATTGGCGGAATCCGAGCGCCGACTTGATGATGCCGAACACCGGCTCTGGCGTCTGCTTGCGCAAAGCATAGAGCTTGCGGCCTTCGGGCGTCTTCAACCGATGGGCCATGGCCTCGACCGGCGTCGGATTTTCCGGCGCGGGCCCCTCCTTCGCGAAGCGCTCGCCAAGCGGGGGATGATGCGGCTGACGGCCCATGGCGATCAGCGGTTCGAGGCTGGCCTCCCGGCAAGCCTCGACATTCGCCGCGCTGAAATAGCCGGCGTCCGCCAAAAGCGTTTCGACCGCGCCCAAGCGTTCGGGCAGAGCCTCGATCTTGTCCAGCATCGGCTCGAGCTGCTGCTTGTCGTTCGGCGCCTGGACCACATCGGCCGCAACGACCAGCAGGCTCCCCGCGGCCACCACAGCTTGAGCGTTGTAGGCCTGCTCGAAGCCGCCGCCCGCCGCCGGCATGATGCGCGAGTCCTCGTCAGTGAGATTGATCTGGTCGTTCGGCAGCGGCCCTTCGCCTGGCGGCGCAGGCGGCTTGCCGCCAGGCTTCTTGCCGGTCGTGGCGGTCTTGGCCTCGCGCGCGGCGAGTTTGGCCTCGTGCTCGGCCCGCTCGCGCTCGTATCGCTCTTTCGCCCGGGCTTCGATCTTCCCGCGCGCCTCTGCGAGCTTGGCCAAACGCTTCTCGCGCAACGCCAGCTCTTCGGGAATTGACAGGCCGTCGGGGACATCGCCCTCGTCCTCCGCCTCGGCGCGCGCCAAAAGGTCCGCCACCTCGGCTCTCAGTTGTGCCTCGAGCTTGCACGCGTGCTCCCAAGACAGCGCGCTGTGACGGCTGGCGTTGGCGTGGATCTTCGTCCCATCGAGGCCGATCGTGCCAATCTTCAGCACGCCCATCTCGCGCGCAAGCAGCAGCACCAGGACGAATAGCCCCTCGATCTCCTTGAGAAACCGCCGCCTGAATGTGGCGATCGTGTCGTGGTCGGGATGGTCGTTGGCGGCGACATAGCGGAACGCCACGCTGTCGTAAGTCGCCCGCTCCAGCTTGCGGCTCGAAAACACCCCCGTCGCATAGCCGTAAACCAAGACGCCCAGGAGCATCCTGGGGTGGTGCGCAGCCGAACCGGAGCCGCGATAAGCGCCGATCATGCCGCCAAGATCGAGCCCGTCGATCACCTCGACGACAAAGCGCGCCAAATGTCTCTCGGGAAGCCATTCGTCGACCGACGGCGGCAGAAGAAACGCCGTCTGGCGATCAACGTCGCGGAAATTGCTCATCGCCAGCAAGCCACCCCTTCGGCCGCGAATCAATGGCACGATTCTAGCAAAATCAGCGCCGTTGGTTTAAGTCCGACAGGCTGCTAGGCGAAGCACCTGCTGTGTCCGAAGCCGGAAGGCGCGTTCTACGTCTATCCGTCCTGCGCCGGCGCGATCGGCAAAAAGGCGCCGTGGGACAAGGTGATCGAGAGCGACGTCGATTTCGTCACCGAGCTTCTGGAAGAGGAAGGCGTCGCGGCGGTCCAGGGCAGCGCCTTCGGCCAGGGGCCGAACTTCCGCGTCTCCTACGCCACCTCGCTCGACAAGCTCGAGACCGCCTGCAAGAAAATCCAAAAGGGGCGGAGTTGCGGTAGGTTCGGTCTCCCCGCTCCGCGGGGAGGAGGTGGCCGAAGGCCGGATGAGGGCAACGCCAACGTTTACCTGCGCGAGAGCACGTCGACCCGATAGGTCGGGTGGCGATCCTGCCGCACCACTTTGACCGCGGGCGCGACAAGTTCGATGAAGAGCTCGGCGCCCCTGTCCCCGGTCAAGGGAAAGTACGTTTCGCCGGTCCAATGGACGAGAACGAGATCGCCCGGGTCCGCCACCGCTTCGACGGTCTTTGACGCCAGCCGCGCCAGATCCGTCTCGTCGAGAAAGTAAATCACTTCCGAGAGGAGAATGAGGTCGAAGAGGCCTGGCGGCCATTCGGCGGGCACGAACATCCGTTCGAAACGCACGGCTGACAGGTCGGCGCAGCGGGCCGCGGCCTGGTCGATCGCCGCCTGAGCTGCGTCGAGCGCGAGCAGCCGGTCGCAGCGCGAGGCCAGTTCGCGGGTCAGGATGCCGATTGAGCATCCGACCTCAAGCGCGCTCGCGTAGCGTTGCTTTGGCAAGGCTTTGAGCGTGACCGCGTATTTGTCGCGCTCGTAGTCGCCGGAGAGATTCCACGGATCGGAGCCCCAGGAGGCATGGGCCTCGTCGAAGAAGGCCGCGTTGAAGGTGCGCTTTGGAAGCTCAACCATCGCGCGGGATTATCGCCCGCCGGCATCGAAGCGCAAGGGGGCCTTGCGGCGCGCCCCTACGGCCTGCTGCATTTCGGTAGAATCGATGGCGTTAGCGCACCCGCCCCCTCTTGTGGGGCGGGCCGGGGGTGGGGGGTCGCCCTGACCGGGGAGATTATCGAATACGCCGCCACTCGCTTGTCTCGCAGGACGGCGCGACCCCCTCCTTGGTCCTCCCCCACAAGGGGGAGGAGACGCGGCGGCCCGGTTCCCGCGTAAACCCAAAAGCAGCGCCCTCTAGCCCATCCCACGCTCCAACCCGTCCAGCACGCGGTAACACGGCAACACCTGCTGGACGCTGGCGTTGGGTTCGCGGTTCTCGCGGATGGCGGCGAAGAACTCGCGGTCCTGGAGCTCGATGCCGTTCATCGACACGGCGACCTTGCTGACGTCGATCTTCTCGTCCTTGCCGGTATAGAGATCGTCGTAGCGGGCGATGTAGGTCGCGGTGTCGCCGATATAGCGGAAGAAGGTGCCGAGCGGGCCCTCGTTGTTGAACGACAGCGACAGCGTGCAGATCGCGCCATTCTCGGCCTTGAGCTGGATGCTCATGTCCATGGCGATGCCGAGCGTCGGGTGTATGGGCCCCTGCAGCGCGTTGGCTTTCACGATTGGCGAGCGGGCCTGATAGGCGAAAAGATCGACGGTGTGAGCAGCGTGGTGCCACAGCAGATGATCGGTCCAACTGCGCGCCTGGCCGAGCGCGTTCATGTTGGTGCGGCGGAAGAAATAAGTCTGCACGTCCATCTGCTGGATATGGAACTCGTCCTTGAGGATTCGCTGGCGCACATACTGATGGCTCGGGTTGAAACGGCGTGTGTGGCCGACCATGGCGACGAGCCCGGTTTCTTTCTGCATCGCGGCGACAGCCTCGGCGTCTTTGAGAGCGTCGGCGAGCGGAATCTCGACCTGCACATGCTTTCCGGCCTTGAGGCATTGGAGCGCCTGGGCGGCGTGCATCTGGGTCGGGGTGGCGAGGATGACCGCGTCCAGTCCCGGAACTTTCAGGCTCTCGGCGAGATCGGTCGCGACGTGGCCGACGCCGTATTGCGCCGCCGCCTCTTTGGTCTTGTCGAGATCGCGCCCGACGAGCGAGATCGCCTCGACCCCGTCGATCAACTTGATCGCGTCGAGGTGCTTGAGGCCGAAGGCGCCGGCGCCGGCCAGCGCGACTTTGAGAGTTTTGGTCATTACCGATCTCCGAAGGCTTGAGGTCGGCCCGCCCCGTCATTGCGGGCGGAGAGAAGCAATCCAGAGGCCGCAGGGCGCCCTCCGCTCTTCTGGATTGCTTCGTCGCTACGCTCCTCGCAATGACAGAGCGGGCGCATCAGACCGCGTTCTCCAGAATGAGATGGCCGACGGCGGTGTTCGACGCGGGCACGTGATAGAACCGGTGCGCCACTTTCGGCTTCGGCCCGCCGGCGACGACGTCGGCCATCGCGCCGCGCGCAATCAGCCACATCACCAGTTCGATGCCTTCCGATCCCGCCTCACGGACGTAGTCGATGTTCGGCATCTTCGAGAGGCCCTTGGGGTCATCGATCAGCCGGTCGAGGAAGGCGTTGTCCCACTCTCTGTTGATCAGGCCGGCGCGCGGCCCCTGAAGCTGGTGGCTCATGCCGCCGGTGCCCCAGATATGGACGTTGATATCCTCGGGGTAGCTCGTGATCGCCTTGCCGATCGCCCGGCCGAGCGCGAGGCAACGCGCCCCGGAGGGCACCGGGTGCTGGACGACGTTGACCGCGAAGGGAATGATCTTGGCCGGCCATTCCTTGACCTCGCCGAAAACGCAGCTCAGCGGCACGGTCAGACCGTGGTCGACGTCAATCTCATTGACCATGGTCAGGTCGAAATCCTGCTGGATCACTTCCGAGGCGATATATGAGGCAAGCTCCGGGTCGCCGATGACCTTGGGCACGGGGCGCGCGCCATAGCCTTCGTCCGCCGGATTGAATTCCGGCCCGGTCATGATCGCGAAAGTGGGGATCATCTGCAGGCTGAAGGCGGTGGCGTGATCGTTATAGACCAGAAAGATCACGTCGGGCTTATGAGTCTTCATCCATTGCTTGTCGAAATCGTATCCGGCGAAAACCGGCTTCCAGTAATCTTCCTTGGTCCTGCCAAGGTCGAAGGCGGCGCCGACGGCGGGGATGTGGGACGTGTAAACGGAGGCGGTGATGCGGGCCATATTCAACGTCCTTTGGCGGGGTCCTTCTGGGGACGCTGGGCGTCTCCATCCTCCCCGATCCTGCGGTTTCCGTCGATCTTCCGGCCGCCCTTGACCATCATGTCGCGGTAGTCCTGCTCGGTCATGCCGGTCATGCTGCCCGCCATCTGCTGGAAGCTCTTGCCGTCCGTCGCGCCGATCTTCGACAAGAAGTAGATGTTGCCGCCGAGCGCCATCATGCGGTTGAGATCGCGGTCGAGGACCGCCTGCTTCTGCTCCTCGGTCATTTTCCATTCGTCGAGATAGGCGCGTTCGTTGGCCTTGAAGCGGGCGCGGTTCTCGGCCTTCATCAGCGACATGCAGAACTGGTTGAGCCAGTAGCCTTTGCGCGATTGCTCGGCGTCGAAGACGATCGTGCCGGGAATTTCATTGAACTCCTTGTCGAGCGCCATGGGGATCACCCTCTCTTTTCATCGGGCCAATAGAGCCGCATCGGATTGTCGACCAGGAGCTGCTCCTGCAGGTCGGGCGCGGTGGCGATCTCGGGAATGAAATCGACCAGGAGCCCGTCGTCGGGCATATGGCCCTTCAAATTGGGATGCGGCCAGTCGGCGCCCCACAACACGCGGTCCGGAAATTCCTCGACCACCTTGCGGGCGAACGGGACGACGTCGCGATAGGCGTGTTGTTCGCCGTTCAGCGCCGGCGGCCCGCTCACCGACAGGCGCTCGGGACAGGTCGCCTTGCACCAGACGTTCTCGTAGTCGTCCATGAATTTGAGAAAGCGCGAGAATTCGGGCCCATCGACCGGCTTCGTGACGTCCGGGCGGCCCATGTGGTCGACGACCACAGTGGTCGGCAGCGCGGTGAAGAAGTCGATGAGTTCGGGCAGGTCGGCCGCCTCGAAATAGACCACGACATGCCAGTCATGCTCGACAATGCGGCCGGCGATCTCGATCAATTCGTCCTTCGGCGTGAAGTCGACCAGCCGCTTGACGAAATTGAACCTGACGCCGCGCACACCGGCCTCATGAAGCCGCTTCAGTTCCGCGTCGCTGACCTCGCGCCTGACCGTCGCGACGCCGCGCGCCTTGCCCCCGCTCGCACGCAAGGCGTCGACCATGGCGCTGTTGTCGGCGCCGTGGCAGGTCGCCTGCACGACCACGTTGCGGGCAAAGCCGAGATGGTCGCGTAAGCCGAACAATTGCGCCTTGCTGGCGTCGCAAGGGGTGTATTTGCGCTCGGGCGCAAAGGGAAACTCAGCGCCCGGCCCGAACACATGGCAATGGGCGTCGACGCTGCCTGGGGGAAGCGAAAAGCGGGGCTTGCTCGGGCGATCGAACCAGTCGAGCCAGCCCTTGGTCTTCTCGAACGGCCCGGTGACGGGCTTCGCGGCGGCGTTCACTTTTGAGGCGCCTTCAGTCGATGTAT
>JBAUXQ010000150.1:0-1563 GCA_049584355.1 Roseiarcus sp.
GCGCCGCTCTCCGCGATCTCCGTGGCCATGAAGGTCGCGCTCAACGCGGCGCTCCTTCCGCACGCTGCCGCGAGCTCGAGGACAGGGTCAATTCGGCGACGAAATCAAAGGTGTCGGATCGATAGAATGAACGGGTGAACTCGACGCACCGCCCGTCGGCGATATAGGCGATGCGCTGGATGTCGAGCGCAGCCGAGCCGGCCGCAATCTCGAGCAACGCCGCCTCCGCCGGCTCGATGATGACGGCGCGCAGGCGCTGCAGCGCCCGTACGGGACGGAAGCCCGAGCTTTCCAGCGCGACGTACAGCGACTCCTCCGCGGCGTGGTCGCCGTTGAGAAAACGCAGCGGCACCGTGGCGTGATCGATCGCCATCGGCACGCCGTCCGCGAGCCGCAACCGCGAGAGCCGATAGACGCTCTCGCCCGGACCGATGCCGAGCATCATCGCCTCCTCCGGCGTGGGCAGGTATGTGCCCTCCTCGATCACGCGCGAGGATGCGGTGAGGCCGCGCAGCCGCATGTCTTCGGTAAAGCTGGTCAGACGGGATAGCGGCTGTTCGACGTGCGGCGGATTTCGCCGCACGAACGTGCCCGCGCCGTGACGGTGAGCAAGGACGCCCTCGTCGACGAGTCCGGCGATGGCGCGCCTCAATGTCGTACGCGACACGTCGAGCATCTCGGACAGCTCGCGCTCGCCAGGCAGGACATTCGTTTCCGCGAAGCGCCCCGAGGCGATTTCCCGCTTCAACGCCGCGCCGATGGCTTCGAATAGGGGCGTGCGTTCAGCTCTGCTTGGCCGCAGCTCCGACATTCCGCCGCCTCCCGCTCCGCGCAAATCACTAGACAAGAGGTATACACTTGGCCCATAATCGAACACAAGAGGTTCACAAGTGGTATCCTTGCGGTTTCCGCGAGGGGTGGCGCCGGTGTTGCCGGTCAGGCGGTCGCCATGGGATGTGAGGATGATCGGCGCGCAGATTGAGTTCAACGCAAACGCTGGCATGAAGCCTGGCGGATCAGGAGGGTAGCATGAGAATGGATAGGGCTTGGAAGCGCAGCGGAATCGCGATGATCGCGATGATCGCCGGGCTCGCGGCGGCTGAGGCCGGATCGCTCAAAATCGAGAGCTGGCGCAACGACGACGCCGACATCTGGAACAGCAAGATCATTCCTGCCTTCAACAAGCATTATCCCGATATCAAGGTCGAGTTCTCGCCATCGGCGCCCAAGGAATACAACGCTGCGCTCAATGCGCGCCTCGCCGGCGGAACCGCGGGCGACATCATCGCTTGCAGGCCGTTCGACGCCTCGCTCGATCTGTTCAACAAGCATCAACTCGACAGCGTCAACGATCTTAAGGGGATGGACAACTTCTCCGACGTCGCGAAATCAGCCTGGACGACGGATGACGGTAAGACGACGTTCTGCGTGCCGATGGCCTCCGTCATCCACGGCTTCATCTACAACGAGGACGCCTTCAAGAAGATCGGGGCGCAGCCGCCGAAGACGATGGCGGAGTTCCACGACATTCTTGACAAGCTGAAAAAGGACGGGACCTACACG
>JBAUXQ010000151.1:0-1505 GCA_049584355.1 Roseiarcus sp.
GTGAAATACCGGCAGGCGCCGGCGTGCGCCTCATGCAGGAAGGCGCCCTCCTGGCCGTCCGTTTTCTTCCAGTCGTGGACGAAATCAATCGCTCGTCCGTCGGCGAGCGTGAAGCCGGCGACATCGACCGCGTTGCCGAAAGCGTGCTCGGAGAGCCGGGCGCCTTCGATATTGTCGATCGACCGGCAAGAGTAGGCGCCGAACACGTTCATGGTCGCGACCCTTTGCCCGAAGCGGGCTTGAGCATCCGGCTCCACGATGTCATTCAACCAGGCCTCCAGCGCTGGGATCATCGGACAGTCGATGGTCAGCGCCTTGTCGACCGCGATTGCGCCATTGGCCAGCGCCGAGACCTTAAGCGGACGGGTCATGCCGCAAATGCCCGGGCCGTCGATCTCGGGGGCGGGAACTATAAAATCGGACGGCACGACCAACCTGCGGGCAAAACAGGCGTTTTCGGCTTGGGCCCGCCACACCGGCCGCTCGGCGCGGCCGAAGAATCCGCAACCCTCCAGACAAAGAGTGGCGGAAAGCACAAGCAGGACAGGCCGAACGCGACGCGCCATTGCGGCAAACTGCGCTTACTGGTTTAAGAATCGTTGAACCGAGCGGACTTAAGAGTCGATTAACCATGATTGGGCCACAGCGGCGGCGCACGCCATCTCGTCGCCGCACTTTGCCCGCAAGAGGAATCAGGCGGGTGCGCCGGGGGTGAGAAGGGACGGGTTTTTGGGTGACGGATTGGGGACTTGGCGAGTTGCGGCGCTGGTGTTGGCGCTCGGATTGGCGTCGGCGACGCCCGCAGCCGCGCATCCGCATGTCTGGATAACCGTCAAGAGCCAGATCGCCTTCACGCCCGACGGGAAGGTTGCCGCGGTCGTCCACGATTGGGTTTTCGATGAAATGTATTCGTCCTTCGCCACCCAGGGACTCGCCCCGCCGGGCGAACTGGTGAAGCGCGAGCAGTTCGCCCCGCTGGCGAAGGAGAACGCAGGCAGCCTGGCCGACATCGGCTATTTTACGACCTTGAAGATCGGCGGCAAGGCGGTGGATTTCGGCTCGGTCACCGACTATTGGATGCAGGAGAGGCCGGACCATCTGGTCGAGTTCCACGTCACCCTGCCGCTGAAGAACCCGACTCCCTTGAACAAATTTCTCACCTTGCGCGTCGCTGATCCCGAGTTCTTCATCGACTTCGAATTCGACGATAAGGATCCCGTGAAGCTCGTCTCCGCGCCTTCCGGCTGCGCGGCGACCGTCGCCAAGCCGAAGCCGATCGATGACGCCGACAAGCAGAAGCTGACCGAGTCGTTCTTCACCAATCTCGCGCCGGGAACCAATTTCGGGTTCAAAATGGCGAGCGCCGCCATCATCGCGTGCCCATGACGAAGCGGATAGTCGGACGGATCAGCCTCGGATTTGCGGCCTGGGCCGCGTCGGTCGCGACGGCGCTGGCGCAGTTTTCGCAGCGGCCTTTCGCGGTCGCCGGCGGCGAAGGCGGGGGC
>JBAUXQ010000152.1:0-1848 GCA_049584355.1 Roseiarcus sp.
GGGGGTCGAGCCGCAGACGGAGACGGTCTGGCGCCAGGCCGACAAATACGGCGTTCCGCGCGTCGTGTTCGTCAACAAGATGGACAAGATCGGGGCCGATTTCTTTCGCTGTGTCGACGAGATCAAGACCAAGGTCGGCGGTCGTCCGGTCTGCATCCAGCTGCCGATCGGGTCGGAGTCCACGTTCAAGGGCGTGATCGACCTCTTGCGGATGAAGGCGGTCGTCTGGGAAGACGAGGGCCTCGGCGCCAAGTACCACGACGAGGAAATTCCTGCCGATCTCAAGGCGAGGGCGGAGGAATTCCGGCATACGCTGATCGAGACCGCGGTCGAGCTCGACGACGACGTGATGAGCGCCTATCTCGACGGGCAGGAGCCGGACGTCGATACGCTGAAGCGCCTCATTCGCAAGGCGGTCAAGCAGATCACGTTCGTGCCGGTGCTGTGCGGTTCGGCGTTCAAGAACAAGGGCGTGCAGCCGCTCCTCGACGCGGTCGTCGACTATCTGCCCTCGCCGGTCGATCGCGGCGGCATCAAGGGCATCGACATGAACTCCGGCAAGGACGTCGTTCGCATGCCGAGCGACTCCGACCCGTTCTCGATGCTCGCCTTCAAGATCATGGACGACCCGTTCGTCGGCACCATCACTTTCTGCCGCGTCTATTCGGGCAAGATCGAATCCGGTTCGACCGTGCTCAATTCGACCAAGGACAAGCGCGAGCGGGTCGGCCGCATGCTGCTCATGCACGCCAACAACCGCGAGGACATCAAGGAAGCCTTCGCCGGCGACATTGTCGCTCTCGCCGGCCTCAAGGACGCACGCACCGGCGACACGCTATGCGACATGCAGAAGCCGGCGATTCTCGAAAGGATGGAATTCCCGGATCCGGTGATCGAAATCGCGATCGAGCCGAAATCGAAGGCCGACCAGGAGAAGCTCGGCGTCGCGCTGTCGAAGCTCGCCGCCGAGGACCCGTCGTTCCGGGTGTCAACCGACCCCGAGTCGGGCCAGACCATTCTCAAGGGGATGGGCGAACTGCACCTCGACATCAAGGTCGACATCCTCAAGCGCACCTACAAGGTGGACGCCAACATCGGCGCGCCGCAGGTCGCCTACCGGGAGACGCTGAGCAAGAAGAGCGAGATCAACTACACCCACAAGAAGCAGTCGGGCGGCTCGGGCCAGTTCGCGCGTGTGGTCATGATCTTCGAGCCGTCGGGACCGGGCGGGGGCACGTCGTTCGAATCGAAGATCGTCGGCGGGGCGGTGCCGAAGGAATACATTCCGGGCGTCGAAAAGGGCGTCAATAGCGTGCTGACGTCCGGCGTGCTGGCGGGCTTCCCGGTGGTCGACGTCAAGGCGACGCTGGTCGACGGCTCCTACCACGATGTCGACTCATCGGCGCTCGCGTTCGAGATCGCCGCCCGCGCCGCCTTCCGCGAAGGCCTGCAGAAGGGTGGCTCGGTCCTGCTCGAGCCGATCATGAAAGTGGAAGTCGTGACTCCGGAAGAGCACACCGGCTTCGTGATGGGCGACCTCCTGTCGCGACGCGGGCACGTGCAGGGTCAGGACATGCGCGCCAACGCCGTCGTCATCGACGCCATGGTGCCGCTGTCCAATATGTTCGGCTACGTCAACCAGTTGCGCTCCGGCACTCAGGGTCGCGCCAACTTCACCATGCAGTTCGACCATTATGAGCAGGTCCCGGGCAACATCGCGTCCGAGATTATCGAGAAATTCAAGTGAGGCGCGCTTAGGGAAGCGCGTCGCGAATGAAGGGCCACGAGAAGGAGTCCGGCTATGGCCAAGGAAAAGTTTGCGCGTAACAAGCCCCATTGCAACATTGG
>JBAUXQ010000153.1:0-2466 GCA_049584355.1 Roseiarcus sp.
CGCTTTCGAACAGTTTGCGCCAGCGCTCCTCGCTCAAAGTCAGTTCGCCATAGAGGCGGGCGTTTTCTAATGAGATCGCGGCCTGCGACGCCAGCAACTCCAGGAGCGAGATTCGGGCCGGCGTGAAAACGTGCGACGCTAAGTTGTTCTCGAGATAGAGCACGCCGATCAGCTTGGCCTGCTTCAGCAAAGGCAAGCAGAGGACTGAACGGGCGTGCTTCTTACGGATATAGTCGTCGGTCGAGAATGGGTCTTGGGCCAAAGCGTCGTCGAGGATCACGCTCTGGCGGGTCCGGACCACATAATGGAGCAAGGATTCGGGTATGTCGGCTTGCGTCACGTCCTCGCGCCGCACCGTGACCTTGACAGCCTTTTGATCGGCTCTGCCCTCGGCCTCGATCCGTGGCCTGTCGCCCTCAAGGAGGATGAGAAGGCCCCGTTGTGCGCCGGCGTTTTTGAGCGCGATCGTCATCAATGTTTCAATGAGCCGGTCGAGAACAATCTCGCCGGATACCGCTTGCGCGGCCGTAATCACCGCCCCAACGTCCAGCTGCTCAACCGCCGCGCCGATGATGGCCTCAGGTTGCGGCTGCGGCAACTTATGCCGCAGATGAGGGTTCGCTTCGTCCATTTGACGGACTTTTCCGTTCGCTCCCCACCGTAGATAGCAGGATCGCGCGTTCTGCAGATAAGCGTGCGAAATCGTCTCGAAGCCGAGCGCCGCATAGAAATTAGCGGCAAGCTCGTTGGCGAGAGCCTCGTTCTGGACGAAGCCGTTGTCGCGAGCCGATCGAATGGCCTGTTCGTACAGACGCATTGCGTCGGCCTCGCGCCCTTCGAGGCGCGCAATCTCGGCGCTCACCAGCGCCGCCCGATTTGCGAAGTTCTCGGGACAGTGTCGCGCCCACGTCTCGAGTTGCAGGTGGTGGGCATAAAGCGCATCCCGGCTCCGCCGTTGCGCGTCGCTCGGCGAAGAGTCCGAGGTCGCGGCTCGCGCGAGGGCGGCATAGAAATGGTGCTCCGCCGACTCGAAGAACGGCGGTGATTTCCACATCAGGGACTGCGCCCGATCCGCAGCGACGACAGCGCCCGTATAGTCGTTGGCATGAAAGCGCGCCTGGAGCTTCCGGATCCAGTACCAACATGCGGCAAACGCCAAGCGCGGGTCGGTTTCGAGGCGCTCTTGAAATCGCCGCTCGTCGAATTGTTCATCTCCGAAACTTGAAACATCGGAGGTCTTGCCACGCAGCGCCCGGACGAGGCCGAGCTGTCCGGTCATGATGTCGGCGAATAGGCCAAAGCGCACTCTTCGCGTGTATTCGAGCCCGTTCTCCGCCTCTGCTTGCACGCCCTCGAGCGGCTCGCCGCTGGCCAGAAGCAGCATGGTCAGGGAATTGCTTGCGAAGGACGCAAAGGTGAGATCGCCGTTGGTCTGGGCCGTGATCAGCGCGCGTCGCACCCAATCAATTCCGTCCCGCAAGTGCTTCGTCCACGGATTGATGAGGTGTCCGAAGTCCGAGTAGATGCGGGCCTTGAAGCGGTCGAGGCCCTGCCGCTCCACCAGATCGATGCCAAGGCGGCCGAAACCAAAGCCCGCCTCGAAATTACCGAAGCGCGACCGCAGTATCATGCCCAGCCAAACATAGGCGTGGCACGACGCGTCGCCATTGCCGTGTTGCAGCGACAGACTGGCCATTCGCGCCACCGCGACGCAGAAAAGGTTCTCGTCGGTGAAATTGGCCGCGGGCACAGTCAGCGTGAGCACCTCGAGCGTCGCGATGCAGTCGGGGTCGCGCGTGACGGGCAGATCGACGAGCGTTCCGATGGCGCGGTGGTCAAGGTGTCGCCAGAGCCGGTCATATTCCTGCCGAACGTCGTCGTCGGTCGGGTGAGGCGAAAAGTCGACGCCAACCCGGCGAAGATATTCGAGACCAACGTCTACCGCGCGGTCGCTTCGGTCGAGCGTGGTATAGAGGGTCATCCGCAGGCAAGCGACGGCCGCTCTGTCAACAAGGGTTGCCGCACGTCTCGACAAGACGGAAAGCCGTTCCTCGGCGGAGGCCAACCGGCCCGTCAAATATTCGCACTCGGCCCAATTGAGCTCGAGGTCGAACGCCAATTGGGACTTCTGCTCTCGGTCGCTTTCTCCCAGCAAGCCGTAGCCTTTAGAGAAATATTGCAAGGCTGCCGAGTGAGCCGCCGCCGACTTTGCGCGTTTGCCCGCGATCAAATTGAGCTCGGCAACCTGGACGCGCTCCTCTGGCGTTTCGATCAACGCCGCGCCGCCGTTCAACTGATTTACAATATCGAATATCTTTTCATCGCGCTCGTCCGGCGCGGTCTCCGACGCGAGCAATCGGCCGATTCGAAGGTGAGCCAGGGCCCGCTCGTGTTCGGGGATCAGCGCATAGGCGGCCTCTTGGACGCGGTCATGGACAAACGCGTAGGCGCCGTCCGGGCGGTAGA
>JBAUXQ010000154.1:0-3685 GCA_049584355.1 Roseiarcus sp.
ATCTATGTGCGCAACAAGCACGCGGCGGACATGACGTCCTTTTCCCCCGACAGGACGCTGCTCTTCATTCACGGGGCGACCTATCCGGCGGAAACCAGCTTCGATCTGCCGATCGAGGGCGTCTCGAGCTTGGCGAGGGCACGCATTCGGTCATGCTGGAAAAGAATCGCATGCAGTTTTTCCACGAAATCCTCGGCTTTCTAACCGAATCGGACGCCATGGCGCTGAAGTAGCGGCTTGGTTTACGGCCCTCGCGCCTATAAACTGCGTCCCGGAAAAGTTGGTTTTCGAGGGACGCCGGGCGGGCGGGGTATTCGATCTTGAACCCGCAGGATGGTAGGACAGGGCGCCGCTGGCGTGCTAGGGCCGGCGCCAGTAGCCGTTTCCGTTCGCCTTCGGCGGCGCGGCGATACCACAAGGAGCCTTATGTCGAAAGAAGAATTGCTTGAATTCCCCGGATTCGTCGTTGAGTTGCTGCCCAACGCGACCTTTCGCGTCAAACTCGAGAACGACCACGAAATTATCGCTCACACCGCGGGCAAGATGCGTAAGAACCGCATCCGCGTGCTGGCCGGCGACAAGGTGCTCGTGGAGATGACGCCCTACGATCTGACCAAGGGGCGCATTACCTATCGCTTCAAATGAACCTGGCCGATGGGCGGAGCGACCATGGCCTCGACCACCCCGCAGCCACGCCCTCGCCTCGTGCTGGCATCGGCTTCTCCGCGCCGGCTCGCGCTTCTGGCCCAGATCGGCGTCAAGCCTGACGCGATCCTGCCGTCCGAGATCGATGAGGCGCCGCGCCGCGGCGAAGCGCCGCGCGCGCTCGCCGAACGACTGGCCATGGAGAAGGCGTTCGCTGCGGCGGCAATCGCGCCGAAGCCGGCCGATCCCTCGCCGCGCCTCACGCTCGCCGCAGACACGGTGGTCTGCGTCGGCCGGCGGATCTTGCTGAAGTGCGAGACGCTCGACCAGGCGGAGGCGTGCCTCAACCTCCTGTCCGGCCGCGGCCATCGCGTCTATACCGGCCTTGCGCTCATCGCGCCGGGCGGCGCGGCGCGGCGGAGGCTGGTCGAGACGCGGCTCAGGTTCAAGCGCCTGTCGCGCGGCGAGATCGAGGCCTATCTTGCCAGCGGCGAATGGCGCGGGAAGGCCGGCGGCTATGCGATCCAGG
Organism: Roseiarcus sp.; assembly: GCA_049584355.1. Taxonomy (GTDB): domain Bacteria; phylum Pseudomonadota; class Alphaproteobacteria; order Rhizobiales; family Beijerinckiaceae; genus Roseiarcus. Next base: position 1,175 of record JBAUXQ010000154.1, read on the forward strand.
GCCTCGCCGGCGCGTTTGTCGAGCGGCTCGTCGGCTCGTATTCCAATGTTGTCGGACTGCCGCTCGCCGAAACCGCCGCGCTGCTCGCTGGCCACGGCTATAATGTCCACCGGAGCTGGGACGCGAGCCTCGTTCGATGACCGCCGACGACAACAAACCTGCCGCCAAGCCCGTTGGTCCCCGGAAGAACGAGCGGCCCTGCCCGATCTGCGGCAAGCGGCGCAGCGAGCGCTACGACCCATTCTGCTCGAAGCGCTGCGCCGACGTCGACCTCCATCGTTGGCTGAAAGGGAACTATGTTATTCCGGGCGCGAGCGCGCCACGGGAGCCGGAAGACGAGGATGAGTGACGTCCGCAACCGAAGTGCTGCCGGAATGGTTTGAGTTTGTTGGGGGCATTGGAATCGTACAAACTATCTCGCACTCGAACATGGGAGTGGCGACGCTCATGATGAACCGGCGGGAAACGCTGAAGTCCGTGGTCGCGGCAGGAATTGGCGCGGCCGGCGCGAGCAAGGTTTCGCTCGCTGCGATGGCAAGCGAAATTGTCACGCTTCCGTTCGCTAATGGCGAGCGCCCGCTGGTCGCCTATCCGGGGAAGCGTCCGCTGATCCGTCTGACTGCGCGCCCGCCGCAACTCGAGACCCCGTTCAGCGTCTTCGACGAGGGGATCATCACGTCGAACGACGCTTTTTTCGTGCGTTATCATCTGGCCGACATTCCGTTGAAGATTGATCCGGACGCTTTCCGGGTGACCATTCAAGGCAAGGTCGAGACCCCTCTGTCGCTGTCGGTCGCGGAGCTGAAGGCAGGCTTCGAGCCGATCGAGATCGCCGCGGTCAATCAATGCGCCGGCAACAGCCGGGGCTTTTTCGAGCCCCGCGTAGCCGGGGGCCAGATCGGCAATGGCGCGATGGGCAACGCGCGTTGGAAAGGCACGCCCTTGAAGGCCGTCCTGACCAAGGCGGGCATACAGGCGGGCGCGGTTCAGGTTTCCTTCCAAGGGCTTGATAGGCCGGTCCTTCCGGAGACGCCCGCATTCATGAAGGCTCTCGAACTCGACCATGCGCTCGACGGCGAAGTGATGATCGCATACGCGATGAACGGCGAGGACCTGCCGTGGCTGAATGGATTTCCGATCCGGCTGGTCGTTCCCGGCTATTATGGCACTTATTGGGTCAAGCATCTGAGCACAATCAACGTGCTCGACGCCCCGCTCGACAGCTTCTGGATGAAAACGGCCTATCGCATTCCCAATAACGCCTGCGCCTGCACGCCGCCCGGCAAGGCGCCCGCGTCTACCGTGCCGATCGGCCGTTTCAACGTTCGCTCCTTCCTGACCAATATTGCCGACGGCGAAACGGTTCCAGCCAACAAGGACGTGGGTCTGCGCGGCATCGCGTTTGACGGCGGCCAAGGAATCTCCGACGTCGCGGTCTCCGCCGACAGCGGCAAGACTTGGATTGAAGCGACGCTCGGCGACGACCTCGGCCCGTACTCGTTCCGCGAATGGAAGGCCAATCTCAAGCTGGCGCCGGGCAAATACGGCCTGATGGTTCGCGCCGCCAATCGCGCCGGCCAGTCGCAGCCGCTCGAGCCACTCTGGAACCCGGCCGGCTATATGCGCAATGTTGTCGAAGTGACGAACGTGATCGCTGCGTGAGGAGACGGCCGATGATGCCCCTTGTGACCGTCATGTATGCCGCGCTCTTCGTCCTGGCGTCGCCGGCAATCGCCGATCCGATCGTCTATCAATTGCCCGACGAGACGGCGCAGCTCAAGCCGGGCCCGGGCGTCGAAACCGCGGTCGTCTGCCAGGCGTGTCATTCCGCCGATTACATCACCACCCAGCCGCCCAGAGAGGGCAAGGCGTTCTGGCAGGCCGAGGTGCAAAAGATGATCAAGGTCTACAAGGCGCCGATCGCGGAAAGCGATGCAGCCATTATCGTGGGCTATCTGGCGGCGACATACTGAGTCGGCCGGGTCCGCCCGCTCCTCTTCATCGAGAAGCCTGACCCGGCGTGGTTCAGGCGGCCTTCTCCGGCAGCGACAGATAGAGCCGTCATTTCGCGCACCAGATCAAAGGGTTGCGAGGTTGACTGTCTTGTCGGGGACGCGCAATGATGAAGCCTCCGACAAAAGACATGGGGCTGCGAATGACGACGAACGGAGGCAGCTCCAAGTCCGGGACCGAAGCGACTGTATGTGAACACAAGATCGCAATCCTGGTGCCGTGCTTCAACGAAGAGTTTACGGTTGGACAGACTGTTTCTGCTTTTCGCGAAGCTTTGCCACTAGCAACAGTCTACGTCTACGACAACAACTCGACCGACCGCACGATCGAGGTTGCTCGGGCTGCGGGCGCGGTTGTTCGCAGCGAGGGGCGCCAGGGAAAGGGCAATGTCGTTCGTCGGATGTTCGCCGACATCGACGCCGACGTCTTTGTGCTGGTGGACGGCGACGCGACCTATGAAGCCCGAGCCGCCCCTCGCATGGTTCGCCGAGCGGTCGA
>JBAUXQ010000155.1:0-9388 GCA_049584355.1 Roseiarcus sp.
GCCGTCGTATTCCCAGCCGTGATAGCCGCAGACGATATGGCCGTTCCGGATCCATCCTTTGGACAGTTTGGCGGTCCGGTGGCAACAGCGGTCCTCGAGCGCCGCGGGCTGGCCGGCCGCATCGAGAAAGAGAACGATATCCTGCCCGAGAAGGCGAAACGGCTTCGGCCCCTCGTCGAGCTTGGCGACCGGCAGGGCCGCGTACCAGAAGTTGCGCAGAACCGGTTGGCGGGTGTTGAGCATGGGCGGCTTTCCTTAAGGCGAAATGCAGCGACAGGCGCTTCGTTCACGACGCAAGAACCGCGCCGCGCGCGTCCCGCGCCGGTCGTCCCGGGCGCGTGACTCAATCTTGATGCGAAGCGGCTTGAAACCGGCCGGCTGCGCGTGCCAGAATATTCGTGTCGCCAGCACGACAATCCGCCCTAACGAGATCACGGGATGAGCAAGATCGCCACCAAACGGCAGGTCAAGACCGAACCACGAGTCGAACGTCCGCGCCTGCACAAGGTCATATTGTTCAATGACGACTATACCCCCCGCGATTTCGTGGTCGAAGTGTTGAAGGGGGTGTTCCGTCTCAATGAAACCCAGGCCCTCAACGTCATGATGACCGCTCACCGCAAAGGCGTCTGCGTCGTCGTTGTGCTCGCGCAAGACATCGCCGAGACCAAGGCTGCCCGCGGCACCGAAGCGGGCGCGGCCAAGGGCTATCCGCTCCGTTTCGGAACCGAGCCCGAAGAGTAGCGCCGGTTCGCGCTTTTCGCAATTGGAAGAGGCTAGAGGCATGAGCGGCGCGAACCTCCCGCCCCTGAAGACGCGCAAGCTCGGCCGGGCGAATGTCAGCGTGACCGAGCTCGGCCTCGGAACCGCGCCGCTCGGCGAGCTCTTCGACCGCATTGACGACAACGAGGCCGGGGCGCTCATCGCGGCCGCGTGGGACGGCGGCGTACGCTATTTCGACACGTCGCCGTGGTACGGGCGCGGACTTGCGGAGCATTCACTCGGCAGGGCGCTCTATCGCAAGCCGCGCGGCGACTACGTCATATCGACCAAGATCGGTCGGGTCCTGCGTCGTCCGCTGGGGCCCAACGCCATCAAGGACAATTGGTTGGGCGGCCTCGAGTTCCAGACCGTGTTCGACTACGGCTACGACGGCGTGATGCGGTCGTTCGAGGACAGCCTCCAGCGGCTGGGAATCAATCGGGTCGACGTCCTGCTGATTCACGATCTCGACCCCTGGGATCACAATCCTGCGACGCTCAACGCCTATTTCGTTGAGCTCAAGACGAGCGGCTGGAGGGCGCTCGCGGAATTGCGCGAGGCCGGGATCATCGGCGGGATCGGCGCGGGCTTCAACTCGATGGGCAGCATCCCGCGCTTCCTCGACCTCTTCGACATGGATTTCTTCCTCCTGGCGATGCGCTACACCCTGCTCGAACAGGAGGTGCTCGAGACCGAGTTTCCGCTCTGCGAGAAGCGGGGCGTCGCGTCGGCGCCGGCTTCAATTCCGGGATTCTCGCCACCGGCGCGGTCAAGGGGGCAATGTACAACTACGCGCCCGCGGGCCCGGACATTCTCGAACGGGTGCGCAAGATTGAAGCGGTCTGCGCCCGCCACCACGTCCCGCTGCCGGCCGCGGCGCTCCAGTTTCCGCTCGGGCACCCGATCGTGGCCTCGATCATTCCCGGCGCGATTTCGCGCGCCAATGTCGAAAAGAATGTCGCCGCCTTCCGCCACCCCATTCCCGCCGACCTGTGGGCCGAGCTCAAGCACGAGAAGCTCATCCGCGCCGACGCGCCGGTCCCAGTCTAGACAGGACGCTGGACTCACTCTGCTGCCTTCGCCCCCGCCGCCTGCGCGTGGGCGATGGCGCTCGCCACGGTGGCCATCGCCGGCATGCCGCCGAGCTGCATCGACTCGACCGCGGTCGAGGGCACGATGACGATCGTCGCGTTGCTGCGCTTCAAGCCCTCATAGAGCATGTTCATGGCCCGCAAGTGGAACGCGGTCGGATTGTCGGCATAGGTCTTGGCCGCCTCGCCGAATTTCTCCGCCACCTGGCGCTCGGAATCGCCGAGGATCACCCGCGCCTGGCGCTCGCGCTCGGCCTGGGCCTGCATCGACATCGCGTCCTGGAGGGCCGCGGGGATCCGCACGTCCTTGACCTCGACGGAGATGACGTTGACCCCCCACGGCTCGGCGCGCGCATCAATGATGCGCTGCAGCTCGACGCTCAATTTCTCGCGCCCTTCGAGCATGTCGGCGAGCATCGTCTTGCCGATCACGTCGCGCAGCGCCGTCTGCGCCGCCCAGTTGATCGCCGAGACGTAATCGGCCACGTCGAGCGCCGCCATCTTCGGATCGACCACCTTCCAGAACAAGACCGCGTCGACGTCGACCGGCACGGTGTCGCGGGTCATGGTCTGTTCGGCCCTGAAGGTGTTGGTGATAACGCGAGTGTCGATCCGGTAGGCGACCGCGTCGAGGATCGGCACGATGAAGAACAGCCCTGGGCCTTCGAGCGAGCGGAACTTGCCGAGCCTCAGCACCACGACCCGCTCCCACTGATTGGCGACTCTGATCGCATTGGCGACGATCGAGGCGACGAAGAAGCTTGCAATCGCTATCGCGGCGCCTCCGCCAGGACTTTCTGGAGTGAAAATCGAATAGGCAAAAAGGAGGCCGGCGGCGAAAATGACGACGAAGATGAGTCCCGGAAGAGCATTTCGCTGTGGCATGCGAGGCCTCCTTCGCTTTCGGCCCGCCGCGACGACCCCCGGCGGAACGCCTCCCATCGCTTATGTGGGATGTTTTCCATCCAGCGCCAGAGGTTCGCTCGGAGAAGCGCCTGCCGGGCTGACCGCCTGCCGACAGCGGTCGCGAAGTCAGATGAGGTTCGTTGCTTGCGCGATGAAATTGCCTCAGGCGCGCGCGATCCCAGCCTCGGTCCCGGTCAGCAGGGAATTCAGTTCGGCCCCGCCCGCCATCAGTTCGATCACATCGCCGATCGTTCTCTCGCTTCTGTTGAAGGAAGCGAGCGCCTCGCCTCGGCGCAAGACCATGAAGCGATCCCCCGCGGCATAGGCGTGATAAGCGTTATGGGTAATGAATAGTACCGCGACGCCTCGCCCCCGCACGCGCTCGATCAGCTTGAGCACAGTGGCGGATTCGCGGACGCCGAGCGAGGCTGTCGGCTCGTCCAGAACCAGAACGCGAGCGCCGAAATGCACGGCGCGGCCGATGGCCAAAGCCTGCCGCTCGCCGCCGGAGAGCGTGCCGACAAGCTGGTTGCCGTTCGTCACCCGGCTGATGCCGAGATCTTTGAGGCTCTTGAGCGCGATGCGGGACGCCTCCTCGAGATCGAGCCGCCGAAATAGGCCGCGCCCTTTCTGCGGCTCGGCGGCCAGCACGAAGTTGCGGGCGACGCTCATCAGCGGCAGCGTGCCGACTTCCTGGTAGACCGTCGCGATCCCCTTTTCGCGCGCCTCGCGCGGACTCGCGAAGTGGACCACTTCGCCGTCCACCAGGACATCGCCCTTGGTCGGCGTCTCGACGCCGGTCAGGATCTTGATCACCGTCGACTTGCCGGCCCCGTTCTCGCCCAAGAGGCAGAAGACCTCGCCCGGCAGAAGCTTGAGCGACAGGTCGGAAATCGCGGTCACGCCGACGAAGCGCTTGGTGACGCCTCGCAACTCGACGATGGGCGTCATCTCACGCTCTCCCCATCGCCAACAGTCGCAGCCGGTGATTGGCGAGCACCGCGAGCAGCAGCAGCAGTCCGACAAAGAAATTGGCCAGATCGGCGTTCCAGCCAAGGAAAAATACCCCGAGCGAGACAATACCGTAAGTGATGGCCCCGAACATCGTGCCGACCGGAGAGCCATAGCCGCCGGTCAGCAATACGCCGCCGATGACGGCTGCGGCGATCCCGGTGAAGACATACTGGGAGCCGAGCGTGATGTTGCCGTTCTGGAACGTCAGGGTTTCGTTGACGCCGCTCAGCACCGCGGCCAGAGCCGTGCAGACGAACAGAATGATCTTGACCGACGCCACCGGCACGCCGGCCAACCGCGCCGTCTCGGCGCTGCCGCCGGTGGCGTAGACCCAATTTCCGAAGGCGGTCCGCTGCATGACGTAGGTGGCGATGATGGAGAGCGCGATCCAGTGGACGATCGAGACATGAAACTGGGCGAAATTCGAAGCGAAGAAGGTCTGGGCGAAGCCTGAGGGATCCGCAGAAATGCTCGATGATCCGGTCAGCGCGATCGAGACGCCGAGCATTCCTCCCATTACCATCAGCATGGTCGCCAGGGTGACAATGAAGGAAGGCAGTTTCGTTCGCACGACAATGAGCCCGTTTGCCGCCCCGACGGCGGCTCCGAACAGGAAGGCGACGGCGACGCCGATCCAGGGATTGAGCGAGTAATAGCCGGATGAGATCGCCACGATCATCGACGCTGCGCCGACCACCGATCCGACCGAGAGATCGAACTCGCCGCCGATCATCAGCATGCCGATCGGAAGGGCGACGATGCCGAGGTCGGACGCGGTATCCAGCCAATTCGCAATGCCGAGGGTGGTCAGAAATCCGTTCCGCCCCGCGGCAATGGCGAAAAAGACGAAAACCAGCAGCGCCGACACCACGCCGCCCGCTTCCGGGCGCAAGAGCGCGCTCATGAAGACGCTTCGCCGCGGTACGGGCGGAAGCGCGGCGAGTTCGTCAAGAGCCGCGACGGCGCGGGCTTCGACGGCGTTGTCTTCGTCCGCTTCCGTCTGCATCTCGGTCACCGGCCATGCGCCACGGCGGTCCGATTCGGGCCGCAGCGCGGGCTTACTTCGAACCTATGACATTCGGGTAAGTGTCGAAGACCTTGAGGATCTTGTCGATGTTTTTCTTGTCGACGACGCTCGGGCCGGTCGAAACGGGGCCGACCGGTGCGAGGCCGTATTTCGCATAGAGGGTCGCGAAGACGACGCCGAAATAGCCGTCGAGATAAGGCTGCTCATTGATCAGGAACTCGATCTTGCCGTTCTGGATCTGTTGCAGCGCGATCCGCGAGATTTCCATCGTCCCGACATGGACCTTGCCGGTCAGCTGCGCGGCCTCAATCGCCGCGGTCGCGGCGGTCCCGACGGCGGCGTTTTCGGTGAAGACGCCGTCGACGTCCTTGTGCGATTGAAGATAGGCGCCGATGTCGCGACTGACCTTCGCCTGGTCGGTCGAATCCGCCGTCGGCAACTCAAGATTGGCCGTGGTGACGCCTGTCTCCTTGGCCTTGTCGGCCAGCCCCTTGCAGATCGCCTGGAGATAGGGATTGCCCGGCACGTTGATGACGCACAGGATCGTCTTGGAGCCCGCCTTCGCGAGGCGGTCGGCGGCGACCTTGCCGACCTCCGGGCCTTGCTGACCGACAAAGCCGAAGGCGCCGTCGGCTTGCCACTGATCCTGCCCCGACTGGTTGACATAGACCGGGATGCCCGCCGCGATCGCCTGCTTGATGTACGGATCGACCACGCTGGTGACGAAGTCGCCGACGACGATGGCGTCCGGATTCTGCGCAATCGCGGTTTGCATGGTCCGCGCCGAGGTGGCCTCGATGTCGGCCTCGTCGATCGGGATATAGTTCAGTTTGACCCCCAGCGCCTTGGCGGCGTCCTGGGCGCCTTGGTAGAGCGGCGGGAAGAAGGAATCGTTGAGCGGCCCGGAAACGAAGGCTATCGATATCGGCTTGTCTTCGGCGGACGCCGCCGAAACGCAAGCGGCGGCAAGGAGCAAAGTCGTCGCGCCGACGCAAAGCGCGAAATCACGAGCGGCTCTCAACATCATGACGTTCCTCCACTTTGGGCCCCCAGACCCAGATCCGCGTCTTGACGGAAGGCCAGCGTTCGTGCGCGGACATTGCCGGGCGGGCTGACGTTTGGTAGGTTATTTGTCCGACATCGTCAACACCCGCCGGGATGAATGTCCGGGTTTCTGCGAAGGATTCGATGGCGCTTCTCATTGAAAGGCACGCTCTGGGCCGATCCGACGGTATCATCGCGGCGGATTTGTCGGACAAAATGAGCGCGATCGAGGCGGAACAGAAGTTCCCTCTGGACGATGGCGTGTTCGAACTCCATCGCTTCCGTCTGTGGATCAACGAGTATTCCGCGCTCGCTTCCCGGGGCGCCGAGATCGGCGGGATCGCGACCGCAGAGCGGGCGGTCGAAACCCGCGCGGGCCCTGTGGCGACGCGCCTCTATAATCCCGACGGACAGGATGCAACGCTCGTTTTCGTCCATGGGGGCGGGTGGGTCATGGGCGGCGTCAAGACCCACGACCACATCGCGCGGTGGCTCGCCAGCGAGACCGGCAGCCGCGTTCTCCAGCTCGAGTACAGCCTCGCCCCGGAGCGCCCGTACCCTGCGGCGGTGAACGAGGTCATGGGCGTCGTCTCCGCCACGCTTGCCGAGGCGAGGGCTGCGCCGGTCCTGGTCGCCGGGGATTCTGCGGGCGCCAATCTCGCGGCCGCCGCCATTCTCGGGCTGTCAAAAGAGGAGAGGCGCCGAATCGCGGGCTTCGTCTCGATCTACGGCGCCTATGCGCCGGAAATGAACCTTTCCTCGCATCGGCTCTACGGCGACGGACGGTTCGGACTGTCCGAAGCGCAAATGCGCTGGTTCTGGAACCTCTATGCGCCCCAGCTCGCGCCCGAAGTTCGCTCGAAGAAGCTCAGTCCGCTGGCCGCGGACCTGTCGGATTTTCCGCCGACGCTTTGCATCGGCGCCGAATGTGACCTGCTGCTGGACGACACGCTCGCCTTCTACGGGGAGCTTACCAAAGCGGGCGTCGACGTGTCGCTGTCGCTTTGGTCCAGCCTGCCGCACGGCTGCATGCACTTCGTCGGCGCGGTCGGGAGCGTGAGCGAAGCGGCAGGATCGATCGTCCAGTTTGTCAACGCGCGCGGGCGGGCGGCCCCTGCGACTTCCCGTGCTGCGCGAGCTTCGTATCTGTCGGGTCAAGACCGGGAGCCGGCGCAAAATATCAGGGCCCACGCCGCACCGGATGACGCCCCCGCGCTTGTCGATGTCGAGCCGCTGTTCACGACCAGTCGTTCGCGCCTTCATGGTTCGCTCGCTCATCGCCTGGCCGGCGAGATCATCAAGGGCGACCTGGCGCCGGGATCGCTTCTGCCCAGAGAGGAGAGCGCAAGCGAGTCGTTCGGCGTTTCGCGCAGCGCCTATCGCGAGGCCATCCGCACCCTCGCGGCCAAGGGCATCGTGACGGCGCAACCAAAGGTCGGGACCAAAGTCGCGCCGCGCACGGCCTGGCACATCCTCGATCCCGACGTGCTGGCCTGGCGTTTCGAACTGGCCCCGAGCGAGGCCTTCATTCGAAACCTGTTCGAACTGCGCAAGATCGTCGAACCGAGCGCGGCCGCGCTCGCTGCGATGCGGCGGAATGAAGAGGAGGTGTCGCGCCTGGCGGACGACCTTTCCCGAATGGCGCGCGCCAATCCCCGCACCGGGGCGTGGCTCAACGCCATCGTCGCGTTCCACAAGGATTTGCTGAACGCGGGGCGCAACGAGGCCCTGTCGTCGCTGTGGCCCGCGATCCAGACCACCTTGAGGTGGTCGATCAAATTGCAAATGATGCTGCCGACGCTCAGTCTTGCGCATGATCCGGTCGCCGACCACGCGCGCGTATTCGAAAAGGTCGCGTCCCAGAAGGCCGAGGGGGCGTTGACGGAGACGGCGCTGCTGATCGAAGCGGCGCTCGCCGACGCGCTGTTGAACATGCAGAGAGTGAATTCGCTCAAACCCGCTTGAATTCGCCTCGTCCCCGCCGCGCTCTTTGGCGCAATTGACTTTCCTTTCCCCGATCTCATAGTCCCGCGCGCCGCGAGTTGGCGGCGTCTCGCCCCAAGTCCTTCGGGCGGCGCGACACTTCGCCATGGAGAGCCGCACGATGAAGGCCGAAGCGCAGCGGGGCAACGTCCGCGCCGCTTCCTTTGCCCGCTCGATTGCGATCTGGGGGCCTGGCCTCCTCGTCATGCTGGCCGACACCGACGCCGGCAATGTCGTAACCGCGGCGCAGGCCGGGGCGCAGTGGGGCTATCGCCTGCTCCCGCTCGTGCTGCTCCTGATCCCGATGCTGTACATGGTTCAGGAACTGACCGTGCGGCTCGGGCTCTACACCGGCCGCGGCCACGGCGAGCTCATCCGCGAACGGTTTGGAATTGGCTGGGCCTATGTTTCGACATTGGGGCTGGCGGCGGCGGTCATCGGCTCGCTCGTCACCGAGTTTACCGGCGTCGCCGGCGTCGGCGAGTTGTTCGGCCTCTCGCGCGCTCTCACCCTCCCGCTAGCCGCGGCGACATTGCTCATTATCGTCGCCAGCGGCTCCTACAAGCGGGTCGAGCGCGCAGCGCTCCTCATCGGCCTCTTCGAGCTGGCGTTTTTCGTCGTCGCCTGGCGCGCTCACCCTGGCCTTGCAGCGCTAGCGAGGGACGCGATCGACCTTCCCATCCGCAATAGCGACTTTCTGCTCCTGGTTGCGGCCATCATCGGCGCGACCTTCAACCCGTGGATGATCTTCTACCAGCAGTCGGCGACGGTCGACAAAAGACTGCAGCCCGGCGATCTGATCCATGCGCGGTGGGACACCGGCATCGGCGCGGTTCTGACCCAGTGTCTCACCGGGGCGGTGCTGGTCGCCGCCGCGGCCGCCTTCGCCACCGGATCGCCGACCGCGAGCCTCGCGAGCGTGGGGGAAATCAGCGGCGCCCTCACGCCGGTCCTGGGCGAGACCGCCGGCCGGGTGGTGTTCGGCGCCGGCGTCCTTGGGGCCTCGCTGGTTGCGGCGATCGTCTCCTCGCTGGCGCTGGCCTGGGGCGCCGGCGAAGTCGCCGGATACCGCCGGTCGCTGGAGCACCGGCCGTTTGAGGCGGGATGGTTCTACGCCGTCTACGCGGCTTCAGTGATCGGCTCCTGCGCCGTCGTATGGCTCGCCTCCAATCTCGTCTGGCTCAATATCGCCGCCCAAGTCCTCAACGCCTTCCTGATGCCGCTGGTGATCGGCTTCCTGGTCGCGCTCGCGATCAAGGCCTTGCCCGAGCCGTACCGGCTGCGGGGCTGGTATCTCGGATTGATCGTCGGCGTTTCAGCGCTGGTGTCGGCGGTCGGCGTGTTCGGCGGCCTGCAGGCGCTGATGTGAGGGGCGGAGGTCCGCGCGCGCCGTCTGGCCGCGAGGGACCAATCAATTCCTCGCCAGCGCGACATGAGCACATGAGATTGACCCGATTTGTCGGGTAGCGTCGCGCCGCCCGCAAGCGGCCGGGCGGGAGGAAACTGGGAATCTGTCTGTTCTGCTCTATGACACGGCGTCAAGCGTTTCGCGGGCTAACCG
>JBAUXQ010000156.1:0-3897 GCA_049584355.1 Roseiarcus sp.
GCTCCTCCTCGCGCTCGGCGCCGGAAAGCGCGCCTCATTCACCGCCGGCGACGTGCGGCGCGCGTCCGACATCGCCCGGGCGCTCGAGGCGGCCGCCAAAATGTTCGGGCCGGTCAACGGTCTCGTCAACAACGCCGGACGCAACGTCTACGCCGATCCGGTGACGATGACCGAGCAGGAATGGGAGGACGTGTTCTCCGTCGATCTCAAATCGGCCTGGCTCGCGACCCGCGCCGTTCTGCCGGCGATGAAGGCGGCGAAAAAGGGCGCGATCGTCAACATCGCCTCGCTGCACGCCGACATGACCTATCCCGGAATGTTCCCCTATGCGGCGGCGAAATCGGGCCTCGTCGGGCTCACCCGGTCGCTCGCGCTCGAGGTGGGCCAATGGCAGATTCGCGTCAACGCACTGTCGCCGGGCTACGTCGAGACGGCGCTGGTCGCTGAGTTCTTCGCCCGCAACGATGCGAACCTGCGGGAGAAGGTGCTTGCGGCTCATCCGATGCGGCGCATGGGCAGTCCGGCGGAAATCGCCAATTGCGCCATTTTTCTGCTGTCGGATGAAGCCTCCTTCGTCACCGGCGCCAACTGGCGCGTGGACGGCGGCCTCGGCGCCCGCTTCGCCGGGTGAGCCCCGGCTCCGATCGCACTTTCTGAAGCTCGCCAATGCGGCAGGCGCCGCGGGAGCACTATCGCCGGGACGCGCGAGGCTCGGCTTGCCAGGGTCGCGCCGGCGCGCTGACCGGCGGCGGAGCGGTCTCAGGTTCAGGTTCTTCGCCCTTCAGGGCCGCAAACTCGACCGGGTCGTGCGAGCAGAACAGCTTGACGTCGCCCATCGTGAACCGCGCGAGCTCGCGCAGGCGGGCAAGATTGGCGCGCCGCGCCGCGCCGTCGACGCTGAGGAAACTTTCGAACGCCCGCAAGCCCGGCGGCGCCGCCCTGCCGCCCGGTTCAACCTCGGAACGGTGGAAATAGGCGTCGCCGCAATGGAGGAGCCAATCCTCAGACCTCCGCACCGCGACGCCGCAATGGCCGCGCGTGTGGCCTGGCAGCGGGACCAGGAGAACCTCGTCCTTGGTTGCCGGAATCGCGCGCACCGCCGAGAAGCCGAACCAGGACTCTCCCTCTTCCTCCTCGACCACCGACCATTTCTTGACCGCGGAGATCTGCACGGCGCGATAGCGGCCGCGCTCGATGAGGCTCGACCGGCTCGAGGCGGCGCGAAGCTCGTCGCCGTAAATGTGGACTGCCGCGCCAGGGAAATCGCTGATGCCTCCCGCATGGTCGAGGCCGAGATGGGTCGGCACGATGTGGCGCACGTCGCTTGGCCGGTAGCCCAGATCCACGACCTGCCTCAACGCGGTCTCGGCGACCTCGAGCCGCGGCCGCATCATGACGTTGAACAGATGTCCGAGCCGCCGCGGCTCGTTGACGTCCTCGACGCCGAGCCCGGTGTCGACGAGGATCAGCCGGTCATCGCCCTCGATCAGGAGGCAGTGGCAGCACAGCGGCGCCGGCGACAGCAGCCCGCCAGCGCCACTGAAAAGTCTCCCGCCAGGAGGACATAGCGACCCACAGTTGAGATGATGAATTCGCAAGCGTCCGATCCTCCGACCGGCTGGATTGTCTCAGCCTGTCACAAACCGGGCGGCGGCGTCCATCTACGGCAGAAGCGAGATTGTACAGTGAATGGATGATTCATTAACGCAACTCATCGCTCTTTCCGGACTCGCCGAGTGGCCAAGCCGGAAAATCCTGTATCGCTCATCTTTCCTTAAGGGAGCCTTAAACGCAAGCCGCCGATTCGAATACGACGAATAGTCAACAGGCATTCAATTTTGACGATCATGTATGGTAAAAAACAAAGGAAGAATCTCGAATATGTTATAATAAAACTAGGCGCGCCTTGTGGTTAGGCCATGAATCGACCTCGCTCGAGTCCCTGTCAGTGGATGGCGCTCACCTGCGACCGAGCCAGAGCGCTAGAAAGGCGTGATCGAATCTCCCGCCAGGAGGCACGGAAGCAGTTCTCTGAATTTGAACTTCTGTGCTCCGTCGTCCCGGTCGAAGCGCAGCACGGCGTCGTAACGCTCTCCGGGCCAGCGTGTCGGAGGCGCGCCTTGGTCAACCGGAATCCTCGGGATGATCTGAGCGGCGATCGCCTTGTGCTCCCAGCAAATGAGCGCCACTCCGGACAGCCCGACGAGCGTTGTGACGAGCTGTTCTTCCTGGCCAAGCCCATAAGCGACGTTCGCGGACAGGCTGAGGCGAGCCGACAGCGCCGAGACGGTCTCGTACGGGCGGCGGCTCGGGCCCTCGTCCGGCGTGCCGCCGGCGCCTGGGTTAGCCGCGAAGATCGCACCAGGCTTCGGGTAGTCATTTCCGCCCAAGTCCGCGCCGAACAGGGCCGCCCAAGCTCCGGCGCGTTCCCAGCCGCGGATCACGAGCGACTTGCTATCCGGCTGGCCGCTCTCGTTGGATCCGGGTCCAAGCCATTGCTCGCCCGGCTTTTCCGCGTGACGGATGATGAGAAGCGTGAGCGTTGACAAGGTTGGCCTCCACTGCCGGTTCGCGTTTGTCGCGCGCCTACCTCGGTAGCGGGGCGGGCTCCTGACGACTGTGACTCATGTCACCGGGCGGCGCGCCATCCACAATAGAAGCAAAGACTTGACCGCTGTCGCCCCGGGAGTCCGCCCTCGTGGGAATTGGCTTACGCCGCGCCTTCCGCCGCCCGCGCGCGCTCGGCGCGCTTGCGGTCGTTGGGGTCCAGCAGGCTCTTCCGCAGGCGGATCGACTTCGGCGTCACCTCGACCAGTTCGTCGTCCTCGATATAGGCGAGCGCCTTTTCGAGCGTCATCTGGATCGGCGGGGTCAGGCGCACCGCCTCGTCCTTGGAGTGGGTGCGGATGTTGGTGAGCTTCTTGCCCTTGAGCACGTTGACTTCAAGGTCGTTGTCGCGCGTGTGCTGGCCGACGATCATGCCCTGATAGACCTTGGCGCCCGGATCGATCATCATCGGGCCGCGATCCTCGAGGTTCCACATCGCATAGGCGACCGCTTCGCCCGCTTCGTTCGAGATCAGGACGCCGTTGCGCCGACCGGCGATCTCGCCCTTCCAATGGCCCCAATTGTGGAACAGGCGGTTCATCACCGCCGTGCCCCGGGTGTCGGTCATCAGTTCGCCGAGGTAGCCGATCAGGCCGCGGGTCGGGGCGAGAAAGACGAGGCGCAGCCGGCCGCCGCCGGAAGGGCGCATTTCGATCATCTCGCCCTTGCGCTCGCTCATCTTCTGCACCACGACGCCCGAGTGCTCCTCGTCGACGTCGATCACCACCTCCTCGATCGGCTCCAGGATTTCGCCGTCGTCGGCGCGGCGATACAGCACCTTCGGACGCGAGACGCTGACTTCGAATCCCTCGCGGCGCATGGTCTCGATCAGGATCGCGAGCTGCAGTTCGCCGCGCCCCGACACGACATAGGCGTCGGAATTGGGGGCCTGCTCGACGCGCAGGGCCACATTGCCCTCCGCCTCCCTCATCAGGCGGTCGCGGATGACCCGGCTCGTCACCTTGTCGCCTTCCGTGCCCGCGAGCGGGCTATCGTTAACGGAAAAGGTCATCGACAGCGTCGGCGGGTCGATCGGCTGGGCGGTCAGCGGCTCGACCTCCTCCGGACCGCACAGGGTGTCGGCGACGTTGAACTTTTCCAAGCCGGCGATGGCGACGATGTCGCCGGCGACCGCCTCGTCGATCGGCGCCCGCTCGATGCCGCGGAAGGCGAGGATTCGCGACACCCGGCCCTGCTCGAGCGTGTCGCCCTGGCGGTCGATCACCTTCACCGGCGCGTTGGTCCGGATCGAGCCGGAGAACACCCGCCCGGTGATGATGCGGCCGAGAT
>JBAUXQ010000157.1:0-2507 GCA_049584355.1 Roseiarcus sp.
GGCCAGGCCCGGGGATTTGGCGCGCCCCGCCAGACCAAGCCGATGAACCTTTCCGATCACGGCGTTGCGGCTTAGGCCGTTGCCGAGCAGGCTCGCGATTTGGCTCGCGCTCTTGCCTTCCATCCAATGATGTTTCAGCGCCTCGATTCTATCGTCCGTCCAAGACATTCGTCGCCTCGTTCGTCCTTCGGCAAAACCCAGTTGGGATAGGCAGAATCAAGCCCCGTCGCCTGGCGGAAGCCCGTCGGGCGTAACGCGAACCAGCACTCGCTATGAAACCGCCGCCACGACATCTCGTGGCCCCTAGGAGCAAAACTACACTACTCGTTGAATCGCGCAAGAGTCGGCCATGGCCATTGGGGGGGCTTTTCCCCAACTCTCGGCGATGAGTCCGCCCCCTCGGCTCCGATCGGTTCGATTGGGCGAGTCGCATCAACGCTTTAGCGGCCCGCCGCGTGTTCGAGCGCGTGATGAAGCCGGTCGTCGTCCGTTTTCCGAGCCGATTGACCAGTTCGAGGGCTTTCCGCTATGCTTGAACCCCATTCGGCGGCCGCCCCAGCGGGGCGGCGTTTTTATTTTGCGGCGTCCGCGCGCCGACCTCGGGAAGCCGGAATCTCGAGCCTGTACAAGGAGTTGGACAGGTGAACACCGCCTACGCGACATCCGCCATCGTCCCGACCTACGCCCGCGCCAACGTCGCTTTCGAGCGCGGCGAGGGCTGCTGGCTGGTGTCGACGGAAGGCGAGCGCTATCTCGATTTCGGCGCCGGCATCGCCGTGACCTCGGTCGGCCACGCCCATCCGCACCTGGTCGAAGCGCTGACGAGCCAGGGCTCCAAGCTGTGGCACGTTTCGAACCTGTACCAGAATCCCGAGGGTGAGCGCTTCGCGCGCCGTCTGGTCGACGCCAGCTTCGCCGACCTCGTGTTCTTCGCCAATTCGGGCGCCGAAGCCAACGAGGCGGCGGTGAAGATGGCGCGCCGGCGCCAGTCGATCGACGGCCGTCCCGAGCGCTATCGCACGCTCACCTTCGAGGGCGCGTTCCACGGCCGTACGCTCGCGATGATCGCCGCCGGCGGCCAGGCCAAATATCTCGACGGCTTCGGTCCCAAGGTCGACGGCTTCGACCAGATTCCGCTGACCGACCTCGCGGCGGTCGA
The DNA here is from genome assembly GCA_049584355.1 of Roseiarcus sp. Lineage (GTDB taxonomy): Bacteria > Pseudomonadota > Alphaproteobacteria > Rhizobiales > Beijerinckiaceae > Roseiarcus. Next base: position 1,160 of record JBAUXQ010000157.1, read on the forward strand.
GGCCGCGATCGGGCCGGGAACCGGCTCCATCATGATCGAGCCGATCCAGGGCGAGGGCGGCGTGCGCCTCGTTCCGCCCGCATTCCTGCGCGGCTTGCGCGAGATCTGCGACCGGCATGGCCTTGTGCTGATCTTCGATGAAGTGCAGACCGGCGTCGGCCGGACTGGGCGCTTCTACGCCTACGAGCATTGCGGCATCCATCCCGACATTCTCACGTCCGCCAAAGGGATCGGCGGCGGCTTTCCGATGTCGGCGTGTCTGGCGACCGCGGACGCCGCTCGCGGCTTGACCGTCGGCGTCCACGGCACGACGTTCGGCGGCAATCCGCTGGCGATGGCGGTCGGCAACGCGACCCTCGACGTCATCCTCGCGCCGGGTTTCCTCGAGCGGGTCGCCAGGCTCGGTCTGGACATGCGCCAGCGGCTCGCGGAGCTCAAGGATCGCCACGGCGCGGTGATCGAGGAGGTTCGCGGCGAGGGGCTGCTGATCGGCCTCAAACTCAAGTCGCCGCCGGCCAATTTCGCCGAAGAGGCGCTCAAGCAGAAGCTGCTTGTCATTCCCGCCGGCGACAACGTCGTGCGCGTCTTGCCGCCGCTTGTCGTCACCGACGAGGAGCTTGCCGAAGGCGTGCGGCGGCTCGACGCCGCTTGCGCCGCGGTCGAAGAGCGCCTGATGGTGGCGATGAACTGAAGCGAAACCATGAACGCGCCCGTTCATAGCCGCCCCCGGCATTTCCTCGATCTGCTCGAGCTTTCGAGCGGCGAGCTTCGCGGCATCCTCGATCGGTCGGCGTCGATGAAGGCGGCGCGGCTCAGGGGGGCGGAGCGGACCTGGCGTCCGCTCGCCGGCAGGACGCTGGCGATGATCTTCGACCGGCCGTCGACCCGCACCCGGGTCTCGTTCGATGTCGGGATGCGCGAGCTCGGCGGCGAATCGATTATGCTGACCGGAGCCGAGATGCAGCTCGGGCGCGGCGAGACCATCGCCGACACCGCACGCGTGCTGTCGCGCTACGTCGACGCCATCGTCATTCGAATCCTAAGCCAGGACGATATGCGGGAAATGGCGGACAACGCGACGATTCCGGTCATCAACGGCCTCACCAAGCAGTCGCATCCCTGCCAGGTGCTGGCCGATCTGATGACATTCGAGGAGAAGCGCGGTCCGATCCGCGGCCGCAAGATCGCCTGGTCGGGCGACTACAACAATGTGTTGTCGTCCTGGATCGACGCCTCGGCGCGGTTCGATTTTCGGCTCGAAATCGCCTGCCCGCGCGAATTGCAGCCGCCGAAGCCGCGGCTCGACGCCGCGCGGGCGGCGGGGGCGAACATCGCGATCGGCGACGAC
>JBAUXQ010000158.1:0-8197 GCA_049584355.1 Roseiarcus sp.
TTCTGACGGCCGAGCGAGCGCTGTCGGAGGCCCTCCGGGACGATCTTCCCGGTCGAGCCCCGCTCCTCGCCGAGAGACTGAAATGTAATTTACGTTTCGAACAAGGTTTAGTCAAAAAACTGTCATATGGTTCCCCGGCCCCCGGAGAGAAGGGAGCAGCGGCGCTTAGCCGAAGGCTGTCAAGCGCTGAGGAGGAAACCATGAAAGCATTGATCGCGTTGCCGCTTGCGCTCGGGATCGGGCTTGCGGTTCCCGTATCGGCCTATGCCGGGCCGAACGCCTACGGACCCGTCCACCACTATCGGGCCATTCATCATCGAAGCGTCGTCGCATCCGCTGAAGCGTGGGCGCCTGCAGTCGTACTCGCCCCAGTTACGCGAAACCCTTCCACATTTGAATTGGAGGGGCTAAGCCGCAATCCCGACGGTTGCGCCAAATACGGCTGTATCGGCAACAACTGACGGCGCGGTAGCTTAAGCAGCGGCGCGACTAGACGGCCGAGGCGAGCGCGCCGCGAACCGCCTCCGCCGCCGCGCGTCCCAGCAACGCGTGCTGGTCGGCTTCGTAGTGGATGCCGTCGAGGTCCGAACAGCGAATGACCGCGCCGGCGTCGAGGAACGCAACGCCCTCCTGCCCGGCGATCTCGCCAAACCGCTGGCCGATGAGACGCGACTTCTCCGTCCCGCCTTCGAACATCTCCGCGTAGCCGGTGAGCTTGGCGAGCGGCGGCGGCGCGACCAAAAGGATCCTCGGCGCGCCGCCGTCCGGGCCTTCGCCATAGGCGCGGACGAGAAAGATGAGGCGCGCGGCGCCCTCGGCGATGTCGAAGGCGGACACGGAGAACCGTTTCTTCAGGTCATTGCAGCCGAGCGCGAGAATGACGAGGTCGACCGGCGCATGGCTCATGAGGCACGGCGGCAGCGCGTCCGCGCCTGAGCGGAAAGGCTCGATCGGATCGTCGTGAACGGTGGTGCGGCCGCGCAGTCCTTCCGCGATCACATCGAACTCGGGCCCGAGCTCGCGTTGCATGACGGTCGGCCAGCGCTGCGCGCGGGAAAACCGAGCGCCCGTCGCCGGGTCGGAGCCCCAAGTGTTGGAATCGCCAAAGACGACAATGACAGGCATCGGCTCAGGGTCCCCACGTTGATCGCGCGCAAGCGCCGGCGCGCCGATCCCGGGGGTTTAAGGGGAACCGCGGCCCGACGCCAGCCTTGGCCGGCGAAGCGCGCTTCAAAGCCCACGGCGCCCAGGCGGACCCGGGGTTTCTCTTGCGCATCCCTTGCCATGCGATTGTCGGTCATCGTATGACCGCAACCAAACACCGTCGAACGACCAGCCCGCCGGGAGGAAATCATGATCACCAGGCGCCATGCAGTCGGCGCGGGCGCGGCGGTTCTTGGCGGCGCGGCGCTGATCGCGGTCCGTCCGGCAGCGCTCGCCGCAGCCGATGACAAGCTCGTCCTCAAAGCGTCCGACGTTCATCCGGAGGGCTATCCGACGGTTCAAGCCGTCGAGGACATGGGCGCGGCGCTGGCCAAGGCGACCGACGGCCGCCTCAGCATTCAGATGTACGCCTCGATGCAGCTCGGCGGCGAAAAGGAGGCGATCGAGCAGACGCAGGTCGGCGCGATCGCGCTGGCCAGGGTCAGTGTCGGCGCGCTCGGACCGGTGGTCCCGGACCTCAACGTCTTCAGCCTGCCGTTCCTGTTCCGCAACACCGCACATATGGAGGCGGTGATCGACGGCCCGATCGGACAGGAACTGCTCGACAAGGTCACCCACCACCCGACGGCCAATCTGATCGGCCTCGCATGGATGGATTCGGGCGCCCGCAACATGTACGACACCAAGCGGCCGATCCGCAGCATCGACGACCTCAAGGGCCTCAAGATGCGGGTGATGGGCAACCCGATGTTCGTCGACATGATGAATTCGCTCGGCGGCAACGGCGTGGCGATGGGTTACGACCAGGTGTTCACGGCGCTGCAGACCGGTGTCGTCGACGGGGCGGAGAACAATGAGCCGAGCTTCGTGTTCGACAACCATTACCAGGTCGCCCACTACTATTCACTGACCGAGCACCTGATTCTGCCCGAAATCCTGGTGTTCTCGAAGCGCATCTTCAATCAATTGTCCGCTGCCGACCAGGCCTTGATCCTGAAGCTCGGGAAAGAGGCGCAGCAAAACGAGCGGGCATATTGGAAGGCCTACGAGGCCAAAGCGCGGTCGAAGATGCAAGAGGCGGGCATCGTCGTCGTCGACATCGCCGACAAGAAGCCGTTCCAAGACGCCGAAGCGCCGGTGTGGGCGAAATACGCCCCGCAGTTCAGCGATCTCATCAAGCGCATCGAGGCGGTCCAGTAGCGCCGGCTTAAGCGGAGGAACAGGCATGGGGGCCGCCTACCGGCAGGCGATGGACCTGCTCTACCTCGCCTGCGCGACGGCCGCCGGCGCCGCGCTCGTTCTCATCACCCTCATCATCCCCTGGGGCGTCTTTACCCGATATGGACTGAACAGCGCCGCGTCCTGGCCGGAGCCGGCCGCGATCCTGCTGTCGATCGTCCTGACCTTCTTCGGCGCCGCCGCCTGCTATCGCGTCGGCCAGCACATGCAGGTGACCTTCGTCCGCGATCATCTGCCCCCGACGCTCGGGCGCCTCGCCGACATCGCCGCCGAGCTGCTGGTGGCCGCGCTCGCGGTGTTCATGGCCGTCTGGGGCTACCGGCTGTGCGGCGACACCTGGAACCAGTCGATAGCCGAGTTCCCGGCTCTCTCGGTCGGGGTCACCTATCTTCCGATCCCGCTCGGCGGCGTCTGCCTTATGCTGTTCGTGGTCGAGCGCCTGGCTCTCGGCCGGCCGTCAGCGCCTGCGGCGAGCGGGCATGTCATCGTTCCGTTCGACTAGACGGTGGGGCGGAGCATGGAAGCCCTGGTAGTCATCAGCGCGCTATTCGGCTGCATCGCCATCGGCGTGCCGATCGCCTACGCGCTCGGGCTTGCCGCCCTCGCCGCGGCCTGGTGGATTGACCTCCCGCCCGAAGCGATCATGTTGCAGGTCTCGGCGGGGGTGACGAAATTCTCGATGCTGACGATCCCTTTCTTCGTGCTCGCCGGCGCGATCATGGCCGAGGGCGGCATGGCCCGGCGGCTGGTCGCCTTCGCCAACGCGCTCGTCGGCGTCTTTCGCCTGCGCGGGGGCTTGGCGGTGGTCGACATCGTCGCGACGACGTTTCTCTCCGGCATCTCCGGTTCCGCCGTCGCCGATATTTCCGCGGTCGGTTCGGTCATGATCCCGCAAATGGAGAAGGCCGGCTATCCGCGCGTCTTCTCGACCAACGTGACGATGAGCGCCTCGGTGCAGGCGCTACTGATCCCGCCGAGCCATAATGCGGTCATCTATTCGCTGGCCACCGGCGGCACGATCTCGATCCTGAGCTTGTTCCTGGCCGGGGTGATGCCCGGGCTCCTGCTCGGATTTTCGCTCGTCGTCCTCTGTCTCGTGATCTCCTATCGCAACCGCTACCCGACCGGCGAACCGGTCGCGCCGCGCGCCGCCTTCGGCATGGCGGTCTCGGCGTTCTGGGGCATGATCACCCTCTTCATCATTCTCGGCGGCATTCTGGCCGGCGTCTTCACCGCGGTCGAAGCCGGCGCGGTCGCCTGCGTCTGGGCGTTCGTCGTCACCATGTTCGTCTACCGCGACTTGCGCTGGCGCGATCTGCCAGGCCTCGTGCATCGCACATTGCGCACGGTGTCGATGGTGATGACGCTGATCGCCTTCGCCTCCGCGGTCGGCTACGTGATGGCGCTGATGCAGGCGCCGGCGAAGATCACCGCCGCGTTCCTGACCGTGTCGGACAACAAATACGTCATCCTGATGCTGATCAACGTCTTGCTGCTGGTGCTCGGCTGCCTGCTCGACATGGCCCCGGCGATCCTCATCTGCACCCCGATCCTGTTGCCGGTGATGCGCAATTTCGGCGTCGATCCGGTCCATTTCGGCATGATCATGATGCTGAACCTCGGCATCGGCCTCTGCCACCCGCCGATCGGGTCGATCCTGTTCGTCGGCTGCGCCGTCGGCAAGGTCAGGATCGAAGACGTGATGCGCGAGATCTGGCCGTTCTACCTGGTGATGTTCGGCGTGCTGATGGCGGTCACCTACGTCCCGGCGATCTCGCTGTGGCTGGTGCACGCGCACGGGTAAGCGCGCACGCTGCACTCCCTCCACGCCGCTTCCTGTCATTCCCGGCAAACCAAAGGTCTGACCGCAAATCCGGCAATGCAGGGCGCAGGTCGAGGCGACGCTGGGTTCCCGATCGGCCGCTCCGCGACCGTCGGGAATAACATTGCGCGAGCCCGCCCGCCTTACGCCGCCTCGCCGCCTTCGGCTTCGAGCAGCGCAGCCGCGATCGCCGCCCATTCCTCGTCGAGCGAGGCTCTGCAGACTGGCCTGCGGGCGCGGCGATACCAATAGGCGGCGTTGCCGGGGTCACCCTCCTTCCGATGCAGATAGGCGTGCACCCAGTCGCCTGCCCCGCCTTCGTCGGCCTGCGCGGCGTCGTGCGCTCCATCCCAGTCGCCGCGCGCATCGAGCCACAGGGCGCGCAAGGCCGGGCTCAGAGTCGAGGGCGCCGAAACAAGGGAAAGCGAATTGCGGAAGGCGGCGAGGTCCATGACCATCATCGTTGCGCCGAAAGCGCGCGCCGTAAAGGCTTCGTGGAACGCCACGGCCGAACCTTCGCCAGTTGGCGCTGCAACGCTGTCGAGGCATCGCAGGCTATCGCGATTGGTCGGTTCGAGAACCGCCTACGAAACGGCGCAGCCGAAGAAATCCGGGAAGGTCGGCGTCGCGCTCGTGGCGGCTCAATCCACTGGCGTCGAGCGCCTCAGATGGAAGGGACGTTTCTCCTCTCAAGTCGGAGAGGAGGGTTTCCACTTCAAGCTGAATATCTGGCGGCAATCGCCGCAATCGTTGCCGATTAAACATGCTGAATTCCCATGCCTCGTTACCCTCTTGGGAGCATCCGGCACATCGCACTCTGAATCTGTGACGCAGGTCACACTTCAGGCGGAACGTCTCTCTCCGTGTAATGCAACAAGGGCTTTATGTTGTGGCCCAGACGATGCCTACACTTGGCGCGACCTCCCGTCGTTGATCAGCAGATTTCTCGATGATCCCAAGGAAAAAGACATGATCGACGGGGTAATTACGCGTCGACTTTCAGTCCTCTCGCATCGGTGGCGAAACAATGATAGCATCGCGTTGGCCCTGAGGCGCGATTCGAACTCTGGGACACCGCGTCGTGAGCGTATTACATTGGAGCGACGCCCATGCGTAACTTCCATGGCCTTATCATCGGCCAGTCGGGCGCTCACGGAAGGGATCGCGATGAGAACCGGAACCGTAAAATGGTTCAACACGCGGAAAGGTTACGGCTACATCACGCCGATTGACGGCGGCTTCGACGTGTATGTCCAAATCGACGCTGTCGAACGCGCCGGGTTGATCGACCTGAAGGAGGGGCAGAAAGTCGATTATGAGGTCGTCGTGGATCGGCGTACCGGCGAGACCTTCGCCGAGACGCTTAGGCCTTTGGCTGGCGATCCGGAAAAAACAGGCAGCGTCGGGGGTGAATTGGGCGCCCCAGTTGGGATGTTGACGTTAGCAAGGCTATTGGCGAGAAAAATAGCGCCCCATCTTGGCAGGATCTAGAGCGCGGGCGGGGGTTGAGGTTTGGGACCGCCCGGAGGCTGCTCCTCGTCAGTCTGTTTCGGACAGCTGACCCTGATATAACCATACGCTCCAGTTAGAGGCTGAACCGCCGTCACCGCCCCCCTTCGGCGGCCGTGATCGCCGCCTCGACATCGAGGCGGGGCGGCAACGGCGCGACTGCGCCGTAGCCCAAGGTCGAGAGCGCCGCCGCGACGTTGGCGAACCGGGCGGCGGCGAACGGATCGCCGCGCTGGACATATTCGGCCAGAAATGCGCCGTCGAAGCAATCGCCCGCCCCGGTCGCATCGACCGCTGCGACCGGATAGCCGGCGATGCGCTCGCGGCGCTTCCCTGTTGCGGCGATCGCGCCCTCCTTGCCGAGCTTGAGCACGACGACGGGCGCGCCGAGCCGGAGATAGAAATCGACGATTGCGTCGGGCTCGCTCCGGTCGGTCAGCGCCTGCCCGTCGTCGAGGCCCGGGAGCGCGATGTCGCATGAGCTCATCGCCTCGTGAATGATCGCGCGCGCCCGCCGCAACGGCCACAGCTTGAGCCTCAGGTTCGGATCGTACGAGACGAGCCGCTTGGCGTCGCGGGCGATGTCGATGGCGGCGAACACAGCATCGGCGGCCGAGGACGAGATCGCCTGACTGATGCCGGAGACGTGCAGGATCTTGGTCGCGCGGATGCGCCCGTCGGGCAGGTCGGTTTCGCTGATCCGGCTCGCCGCCGAGCCCGCGCGCATGTAGGAGAACTCGTGCCCCTTGGCGCCGTGGGTGACGAAATAGAGCCCGGTGTGGGCGCCGCCATTGACCACGATCCGGCTCGCGTCGACGCCTTCGTTGAGCCAGAGCTCGGTCAGCGCCTGGCCGAACCGGTCGGCGCCCACGGCGGTAAAATAGGCGGCGTCGGCTCCGAGCCGCGCCGCGGCGATCATCGCATTCGAGGTGTCGCCGCCGAACCCCTGCACGAACGGTGCGCCGTCCCTGGGCTGGTTGAGCTCGACCAGCGCCTCGCCGATCGCCAGGAGATCCGACATGTGCTACCTCGTGGCGACTGCGACCGCGGCCCCGGCCATCAGTCCACCGGCGGCGCGATGGACGAACTTCATCGCTCTCGTCGAACCCAGGAACGCCCGCGCGCGGTTGGCGGCCAGCGCATAAAGCGCGAGCGTCGAGAAAATCACCACCCCACAAACGGCGCCGATCTCGAGGAGCGCAGGCAGGGTCAGCGTCCGGACATCGACGACGAGCGGCATGATCGAGAGGAAGAAGACCATCACTTTGGGATTGCCGAGGGTCAGCGAAAGCGAGGCCAGGAACGCGCCCCAGCCGCGCGAGGCCGGCGGCGGCGCAGACGCCAAGGCGAGGGGCGCAGTCGCCATCTTCCACGCGAGATAAAGCAGGTAGGCGGCGCCGGCGAACTTGATCGCGACGAACACGCCAGCGAAGGTCTCAGCGACGACCGCGAGACCCGTCGCGGCCAGCACGAGCCAGACCATGTCGGCGATGAAATAGCCGGCGATGAATGGCGCGACGCCCTCGAGCCCCTGTCCCAGCACGCGCGCGACGAGCGCCGCCACACCCGGTCCCGGCGTCGCGACCGCAACGAAATAAACGGCGGCGAAAATGATGAGCGAGGTGAACGTCACGTCGGCCGCCTGACTTTGCGCCTGGCGAGCGCGTTGAGCGCCTCGACCAGAGAGGAAAAGAACATCGCCCCGTAAATATAGCCCCGTTCGATATGAAAGCCGAAACCGTCGGCGATCAGCGTCATGCCGATCATGAGCAGGAAGCTCAGCGCCAGCATCAAAACCGTCGGATTGCGGTTGATAAACGCCGCGAGCGGCCCAGAGGCCGCAATCATCACCCCGATCGCGGCGACGACAGCCACCACCATGATTGGAAACTGATCGGTCATGCCGACCGCCGTGATGATATTGTCGACTGAGAAGACGATATCGATGACGATGATCTGGATGAGACCGGCGGTCAGGCTGAGCGGCGCGCGGGTCTTCGCTTCGTCGGCGTCGTCGTCCGGATCGACCTTATGGTGGATCTCTGTCGTCGCCTTCCAGACCAGGAACAGCCCGCCGGCGAGCAATAGTAGATCCCGCACGGAGAACGCGTGCCCGAACACCGTCCCGATTGGCTCCCTGAGCCGCACGACCCAGGACGCGGAGGCGAGAAACGCCAGCCGGAACAGAAGCGCCAACGACAGGCCGAGGCTGCGCGCCAGGCGTCGACGATGTTCGTCGATCCGGTTCGACAACAGCGCAATGAACACGAGGTTGTCGAGGCCGAGCACGACCTCCATCGCAAACAGCGCCGCCAGCGCCGCCCAGGCGCCGGGATCGGCCGCCAGCTGAAGAAGGTTGTCCATGCGCCGCTGCGTCCAGTCCCCGAACGTCCACGCCGGGCGGCCGGCGGAGGGTCAATCTAGGGCGTCGCAGGGGATGTTTCCAATCTGGGCGGATCGCCG
>JBAUXQ010000159.1:0-3480 GCA_049584355.1 Roseiarcus sp.
GACGACTGCGCGGCGATACCGGATGGCGAAGGCTACCTGCTCTTCGCCATCGAAGGATTCATCAACGAATTCGTCGCTGCCGACCCATGGTTCGCCGGCTGGTGCGGGGTGATGGTCAACATTTCGGATGTCGCCGCGATGGGCGGCCGGCCGATCGCCGTGGTCGATGCGGTCTGGGCGGATCGCGGCGAACAGGCCGCGCCGCTGCTGGCCGGCCTTCGCGCCGCCGCAGAAGCGTTCGCCGTTCCGATCGTCGGCGGCCACGCCAATATGCGCGCCGACCGCAGCCAGCTCTCGGTCGCCATTCTCGGCCGCGCGAGGAGGCTCTTGACCAGTTTCGACGCCCATCCCGGCGATCGGCTGGTCGCCGCGATCGATCTCCGCGGGCGCTACCGCGAGCCGTTCGCCAATTGGGACGCCGCCACCGGCGCGCCTGTCGCGCGGCTGCGCTCGGACATCGAGCTTCTGCCGCGAATTGCCGAAGCCGGCCTCTGCCGGGCCGCCAAGGACATCAGCCAGGGAGGGATCGTCGGCACCGCAGCGATGCTGGCCGAATGTTCGGGGCTCGGGATCACGATCGACGTGCGCGCCGTTCCGAAACCGCATTCGGCGCCGATCGACCGCTGGCTGATGACGTTTCCGAGTTTCGGCTACCTCCTCGCGGTCGCGCCCGGCGACGTCGGCGCCGTCACCCGCCTGTTCAGCGAGCGGGACATTGCCGCTGCCGACATCGGCGGCGTGTTCGAAGGCGCCGAGGTCGCGATCGCCGATGGAGAGACGGTCGAGGTCATCTGGGACTTCGAGCGTGCGTCGTTGATCGGCGCGCCGCGGCGCGAGACCGTCGCATGAGCCCGGCCGGCGCCCTGCGGGTTGCGATCCTCGCCCACTCGACCAACCCGCGCGGCGGCGTGGTCCATGCTCTGGAATTGGGCGACGCGCTGGTTCGGCTTGGCCATGAGGCCGTCGTGCATGCGCCCGACGCAAAGGGGAGCGGCTTCTTCCGTCCGACCCTGTGCGGCTCGGCTCTTGTGGCCGCGTCTCCGGCCGGCCCCGACGTGGCGACGATGATCGAGACGCGAGTCGCCGAATACCTCGACCATTTCGAGACCGCCGCCAGCCGGCGATTCGACGTTTTTCATGCCCAGGACGGTATTTCGAGCAACGCTCTGGCGACCCTCAAGCAGTGGGGCCAAATCCATCGCTTTGCCCGAACGGTCCACCATATCGACGATTTCGAGGATCCGAGGATCGCGGCGCTCCAGGCGCGTTCGATCGTCGCCGCCGATGAGCTGTTCGTGGTCAGCGAGACTTGGCGCGACATCTTGCGACGCCGCTTCGGCCGGAGCGCGACGATCGTCGGCAACGGCGTCGACAGCGTGCGATTCGCCCCCGCGCCGGACGGACGCGAGGAAGCTCTGCGCATGCGCCTTGGTCTCGGCGAGGGCCCGGTCTTCCTGTCGGTCGGCGGCATTGAAGAGCGCAAGAATACGCTTCGTTTGCTCGAAGCCTTTGACGAAGTCCGCAGAGTTGAGCCCGCGGCGCAACTCATCGTCGCGGGCGGCGCTTCTGTGCTCGACCATAGCGTCTATCAACGGCGGTTCGCGGCTGCGCTCGCGCGAATGGCCGTCCCGCCCGGCGCCGTTGTTGCGACTGGGACTCTGCCTCACGACGACATGCCGGCGCTCTACCGCTTGGCGAGCGCGCTGGTTTTCCCTTCGGTAAAGGAAGGCTTCGGCCTGGCGGTCATCGAGGCGATGGCGTGCGGGGTTCCGGTTGTCCTTTCAAAAATGGCGCCCTTCACCGAGCATCTCGGCGATGACGACGTCATATGGTGCGATCCGTTCAGGGCCGCGTCGATCGCCGACGCCATGCTGGTCGCGAGCGCAGAGCCGATGCGCGCCCGACTCGCGCGCCGAGGGCGCATTGTCGCTGAGCGCCACGACTGGGGCGCGACCGCCAGGGCGCATTTGCCGATCTACATGAGCATGCGCGAGGCCATTCATGCCTGAAATGCGCTTCCGCATTCTCTGGCCCGATGGCGTCGCCGAGACCTGCTATTCGCCGTCGCTCGTCGTCAAAGAGCATCTGCGTGTCGGCGGGAGCTATGAGCCGCCCGAATTTCTTGCCCGCTGCCGGGTCGCGCTCAACATCGCCAGCGACCGCGTGCAGGAAAAATACGGTCACGCCTGCTCACTCGCGCTCGGGCAACTCGCCCGCATCGAGGAGGGTTGCGCGAAATTCGCTGGCCGCCCGGACGCCCGGGTGAGCGTCGAAGCCTTTGAGGAATAAGCCCAGGAGTCCATCGATGCCCGACCCGATCCCCCATATCCCCGTCGCCGTCGTCGGGGCCGGCCAGGCCGGGCTGTCGATCAGCTTTCATCTCAAGGCGCGCGGGATCGAGCATCTGGTGTTCGAGAAGCACCGAGCGCTGCACGTCTGGCGCGAACGCCGCTGGGACAGTTTCTGCCTCGTCACGCCCAATTGGCAGTGCGACTTGCCCGGCTACCCTTATCGTGGCGGCGACCCGCATGGCTTCATGGTGAAGGATGAGATCCTCGAATATCTAAGCGGTTTTGCGAGCGCGGTCGACGCGCCGTTGCGCGAAGGCGTTGCGGTCGAACGCGTTTCGCCCCGCCCGGAAGGCGGCTTCGACGTGCAAACGTCCGAGGGCGCATATCGCGCCGACTCCGTCGTCGCGGCGTCCGGCGGCTATCACGAGCCGATCGTGCCGCGCCTCGCCGAGCGCCTGCCCAAATCGATCGTCCAGCTCCATTCCGAGCAGTATCGCAATCCGCAATCCCTGCCGGAGGGCGCGGTCCTGGTCGTCGGCGCCGGACAGTCGGGGGCGCAGATCGCCGAGGACCTGCATCTCGCCGGCCGGCGCGTCCTGTTGGCGGTCGGCGGCGCGCCGCGCTGCGCGCGTTTCTATCGCGGCCGCGACGTCGTCGCCTGGCTTGCCGACATGGGCTATTACGACATGCCCGTCGAGCGTCACCCCTTGCGCGAAGGCGTGCGCGACAACACCAACCACTATGTGACGGGCCGCGGCGGCGGCCGCGACATTGATCTGCGCAAGTTCGCTCTCGAAGGAATGGAGCTCTACGGCGCGCTCAAGGACTTCGACGGCGAAAGACTTCACTTCGAGCGGAATCTTCGCGCCTGCCTCGACGACGCCGACCGGACCTACAACGGCATCAATGCGGGCATCGATAAATACATCGCCGAGGCCGGCATCGCCGCGCCGCCGCCCTCCGTCTATGCGCCGGTATGGACGCCCGAGGTCGAGCGCGGTTCGCTCGCGCTTGAACGCTCAGGCGTCAGCGCCATCCTCTGGTGCATTGGCTTTCGCCCGGACTTTCGCTGGCTCGACGCGCCGACGTTCAACGGCGCCGGACAGCCGAAGCATGCGCGCGGGGTGAGCGATTGCGATGGCGTCTATTTCCTCGGCTTGCCGTGGCTTCACACCTGGGGTTCCGGACG